>CAVIVK010000353.1:0-2980 GCA_963645975.1 Bifidobacteriaceae bacterium
TCTTATCAGCGTGCCCGATTCGGGCACGGCGGGCAGTACGCTGCCGCTGCCGCGCGAGGCCGCGTGGGATTTCGCGGCGGATCAGCCGGTCTGGCGCGGCGGCAATCCTGTGTTCGTCACGGGCGCGGACGCCGTGCTTGTGTGGGCGTGGAACGCGGTCAAAACGGGGCGCTGCGAGCACGACGTATTCACGAACGCCTACGGGCAGGACGTCGCCGCGCTGATCGGAAAGCCGTACAGCACGGAGCTGCGGGAGGCGGAGGCGATCCGCTGCATCCGCGAGGCGCTGACCGTCAACCCCTACGTGAGCGCGGTCGATCAGGTCAGCGTGCAATTTGACGATTCGGAGCTGAAGGTGTCCTTCAGCATGAAAACGATTTACGGGGAGGTCACACTGAAAGATGGCACAATCTCCATTTGAGACAATGACGCCGGAGAGCCTGAAAAATGAAATGCTCTCCCGCGTGAAGGAAAAGGGCGTCGACGTGGACACCCGCGAGGGCAGCTACGCGAACGTGCTGCTCAGCGAGGCCGCCTACGTCATGTGGAAGTACGGCCAGACGCTCAACGGCTTTATGAGCATCCTCTTCCCGGACGCGTCGAGCGGCGAATACCTCGACCTGCACGCCGCTCAAATCGGTATGACGCGCCGGAGCGGGGCGAAGGCGAGCGTCACGGTCACCTTTGTCGGCACGGACGGTACGGTGATCCCCGCGGGCACGGTCGTCTGCACACCCTCCGCGCTGCGCTTTATTACCGCAGAGAATATCACAATCGCGGATGGGACCGCATCGGTGCTCTGCACGGCGGAAGAGATCGGCGCGGACTACAATGTGCCGGAGGCGACCGTCACGCAGATGGCGGTCAACGTGCCAGGCGTCAGCGGCGTAACAAACGCTGCAGCAGGCACCGGCGGCGCAGACGAGGAGAGCGACGCGGATTTTTGGACGAGGTATCACGAGCGTTGCACGCAGACGATCACCAGCGGCAACGCGGAGCACTACGTTATGTGGGCCAAGGAGGTCGACGGCGTTTCCTATGCGCTGTGCGTGCCGCTGTGGAACGGCAACGGCACGGTGAAGGTCATCGTCGGCGGCGCGGACCGCGGCGCGGTGGACGAGGCCATCGTGACCGCCTGCGCCTCTCACATCAACGCGGAAAAGCCCATCGGGGCCACGGTCACGGTCGTCTCCGCGGAGGAGCTGAGCGTGCCGGTCACGGCGAAGGTCACGCTCACGGACGGCTATACGCTCGCGCAGGTGAGCGAGGAGCTTTCCGCGGCGGTCGGGGCACTCTTCTCCGCGCTGCCCTTCGCGCAGGCGCAGACGGTGCCGTACAGCCGCTTTCTCGCCTGTCTGCTCGGCTGCGAGGGCGTGGCGGACTATTCCGCGCTGACCGTCAACGGCGCTTCCACCGCGCTTTCCGTCGAGGCCGGCAAGGTGCCCGTGCCCGGCACGGTCACCGTCACGGCCACCGCCGTGACGTAAGGAGGGCGCTATGGAAAACCGCGAACAGGTGCCGGTGCGGTATCGGCAAAACGAACAGACCGCGGCGCTGCTCGATGCGCTCGGCCTGACGGCGGAGGAGCTGGCCGAGCTGGTGGAGGACGTGAAGGCGCAGTTCTTCGTCGACACGGCGACGTGGAGCCTTCCGCTCTGGGAGGCGCGAGTCGGCGTCACGGCCGCGCAGGGCGCGACCGACGCCCAGCGGCGCAGCGCCGTTAAGGCCCGCCTGCTCGCAAGCGGGAACACGAACGAGGAGATGGTGCGCGGCCTCGCGGCGGCCATGACCGGCTATGCCGCCGAGGTCGAGGTCAACGACGACTACAGCTTCACGCTCAAATTCGTCGGGGAGGCGACCGCGCTCGTGCAGCTCGACCTTGACGCGCTCACGGACACGGTCGAGCGGATCAAGCCGGCGCATCTGCGCTTCATCATCTCCGGCCTGACGTGGTTCGCGCTCGAGTCGGTCGGCATGACGTGGCAGCAGTTAGAGGACGCCGAGTACACATGGGAGCAGTTAGAGGCCCTGACGCCGGTCTACGGGCCGGACGAACAATGAGGAGGAAAAAAACATGAAGAAACCGGAATTCAAGGTAAACGGACACCGGTGCAGCTACATTTCCAGCCCCGACATCAACGGGCGCTACGAGCTGCACCTCGACCGCGCGTGGGAGGAGAACACCATCGAGGCCATCGAGAAGGCGGACTGGACGAAGATCACGGTCGAAAAGGCCCGCGCCGACGCGATGAAATGTTGGCTGCCGGACGGGTACACCTTCCGGCTCGAGCGCATCGGCTATCTCGACGGGGATAAGATCTACGTCGTGACCGTGCGGACGGACAAACAGAGCTACGGCGACGTAACGCCGTATCAGGCGCAGATCGAGAGCCTGAACGCTACCGTCGCCCAGAAGGACACTCAGCTTACCGAGAGCGAAGAAAACCTTGCCGCTGCCAACGCGCAGCTGGCGGAATTGGAGGCCACCTATGATGCAAACTGAAAAGCTCAACGCCATTAAGGGTGCGATCACGGACGGAAAACTCGCGCAGAGCGCCGGCGGCATTTCCGTGCGCACGGAGCAGAGCGACAAGCTCGGCTTTGACTGGAAGATCTACACCGTCAACGACGTGGACGTCCGCAAGGACTACGCCGCGCAGGAGAACCCCGTCGGCACGAGCGCCGACAACCCCATCGAATACGCGGAGGGCGTGCCGCTCATCAACAACGCCTTCTACCGCGTGGACGGCGTGATCAAGGTCTACATGGACGGCTGGGTAGACTGGGAGGTCTAACGTGACCGCCTACGAGGACGCCGCGCGGGAAAAGGACGCGCTCTACGAACGCATTCAGCTCGTCAGGAGTGAGCTGGCGCAGGAGCGCGACCTCTCCCGTCGGGAGGAGCAGAAGACCCGCCTGAACATTCTGCGGGAGATGTACCGGGAAAGCCTTAACCGGCTCGACGCGATGCGTCCTCCGC
>CAVIVK010000354.1:0-2969 GCA_963645975.1 Bifidobacteriaceae bacterium
GCTCTCCATCGTCGCGTGGGTCATCGCGCCGATCATTGTGCTTTACTCCGTGCTCTTTCACAACAAGATCCGCGCCCGGTTTACCGAGTGCGACGAGAACGAGGGCGTTCTCTCCACAATTGCGCAGGAAAATCTCACGGGCGTGCGTGTTGTGCGCGCGTTCGGGCGCGAAAAGTTTGAGCGCGACCGCTTCGAGGCACAGAACAACAAGTATACCGAATGCTGGATCAGTCTTACCCGCACGCTCTCCGATTTCTGGGCGGTGGGCGATTTTACGAGCTGTCTCCAGATCCTGCTCGTGGTTGTGCTCGGCACGGTCTCGTGTGTGAACGGGAATCTGACGGCGGGCGAGTTCGTGTCGTTCTCGCTCTATAACACGATGCTCATCGGTCCCGTGCGCCGTCTCGGACGTATTATCTCCGAAATGAGCAAGGCGGGCGTTTCCATCGACCGTCTCGGCGAAGTTCTCGAAGCCGAAGTCGAGCACGACGCACCCGACGCCGCCGAAGCGCCGATGGACAAGGATATCTCCTTTGAAAACGTCAGCTTCCACTACGGCGAAAACGGCCCGGACGTGCTCGAAAACGTGAGCTTCACCGTGCCCGCCGGAAAGAGCTTCGGCATTCTCGGCGGCACCGGCTCCGGCAAGAGCAGTCTGCTTCTGCTCCTCTGCCGCCTGTATGCGCCCACGGAGGGCAAGATCACCGTCGGCGGTGTGGATATTGCCGATATGCCGGCGCGCTATGTGCGCGAAAACGTCGGCGTTGTGCTGCAGGAGCCGTTCCTCTTCTCCCGCTCGGTGCAGGAGAACATCGGCATCTGCGGCGCGAGCGACGCGGAGATCCGCGCTGCCGCCGTTACCGCCTGCGTGGACGGCGATATCTCCCGCTTCTCGCAGGGGTACGACACCATGGTCGGCGAGCGCGGCGTGTCGCTCTCCGGCGGACAGAAGCAGCGTGTGGCCATCGCCCGAATGCTGACGAAAAAGACGCCGGTCATCGTTTTTGACGACTCGCTCTCCGCCGTCGATACCGAGACGGATGAGAAGATCCGCTCCGCGCTCGACCGCGATCTCGGCGGCGCGACGACGATCATCATCTCCCACCGCATCACGACGCTGCTCGACTGCGACAACGTCCTCGTGCTCGAAAAGGGTCGCGTGAGCCAGCTCGGCTCGCCGCGCGAGCTGCTCGCCCAGCCGGGCATTTTCCGCAAGATCTACGACATGCAGATGTCCATCGGAGAGGAGGAAGGAGCATGAACGAACAGAAAAAGACCAAAGGCGCAAAATGGTTCGGCATCCCCAACCTCGTCCCGTATATGAGACCCTACGGCAAGCTCATCCTCTGGATGGTGCTCATGGCGTTTTACGGCAGCGCCATGGACGCGGTCATCCCGCTCTTCCAGCAGTACGCCATCGATAATTACATCGCCGGCTCGACCCTCGCCGGTCTCGGCTGGTTCATCGGCGCGTATGTCGTCATCATCCTCACGCAGACGGCCTCCAACTACATCTCCGCCTTCGGCGCATGCAAGCTGGAGCTGTCCGTCGGCCGCGATCTCAAGCGCGAGAGCTTCAACCATCTGCAGACGCTCTCGTTCTCGTACTTCAACCAGAACAGCGTCGGCTATGTCCACGCGCGCGTCATGTCCGATACCGACCGCATTGCGAGCACGCTCGCCTGGAGCATGGTCGAGGGCGTGTGGCACTCGGCGTATCTCGTGTGCGCCATCGTTATGATGCTCATCCTCAACTGGAAGATGGCGCTGTGCGTGCTCGTGATCGTGCCGATCGTGGCGATCTCGTCCATGTACTTCCAGAAGAAGCTCGTGTTCTTCCACCGGCAGGTGCGCGAGAAAAACTCCCGCATCACCGGCGCCTTCAACGAGGGCATCACCGGCGCGACGACGACGAAAACGCTCGTCGTTGAGGATAAGATGGAGAAGGAATTTGATGAGCTGACCGCCGATATGAAAAAGGTCAGCGTCCGCGCGATGCACTTCCGCGCGATCTTCATTTCCACAACGACGCTCGCGGCCTCTCTCGCGCTTGCGCTCGTCCTCTGGCGCGGCGGCATCGTCACGCGCGAGGGCGTGGTGCTCATCGGCACGCTTACTGTGTTCATGAACTACGCGCAGGGCATGATGGAGCCCATCCAATGGCTCGTGCAGGCGCTCTCCAGCCTTGTGAACGTACAGGTCAACGTCGAACGCTTCTCCACACTCATGGGAACGAAGTCCGACGTGCAGGATACGCCGGAGGTCATTGAAAAGTACGGCGACACGTTCAACCCGAAAAAGGAGAACTGGGAAGAGCTCCACGGCGATATCGAGTTCCGGGACGTCACGTTCCGCTACCCCGACGGCGACGAGAACATCCTTGAGCATTTCAACCTGAAGGTGCCGCAGGGGACGAACGTTGCCATCGTCGGCGAGACCGGCGCGGGCAAGTCCACGCTTGTGAATCTCGTCTGCCGGTTCTATGAGCCGACGGAGGGACAAGTGCTCATCGACGGGCGCGACGCGCGGGAGCGCAGCCAGCTCTGGCTCCATTCGAACATCGGCTATGTTCTCCAGACGCCGCACCTCTTCTCCGGCACGGTGCTGGAAAACCTCCGCTATGGCCGCGAGGATGCGACCATGGAGGAGATTGAGGCGGCGGTCAAGGCCGTTTCCGCCGATGGGATCATCGAAAGGCTGCCGGACGGATACAACAGCAACGTCGGCGAGGGCGGCAACAGCCTTTCGACCGGCGAGAAGCAGCTTTTGTCCTTTGCCCGCGCGCTGCTTGCCGACCCGCGCATCTTCGTGCTCGACGAGGCGACGTCCTCCGTCGACACGGTCACGGAGCGGCTCATTCAGGACGCCATTGAAAAGGTTATGGACGGGCGCACGTCGTTTGTGATCGCGCACCGGCTCTCCACGATCCGCCGCGCGGATGTCATCCTCGTCGTGAACGCCGGCAAGAT
>CAVIVK010000355.1:0-2968 GCA_963645975.1 Bifidobacteriaceae bacterium
TGCTTTTTTCGCCAATCCACAATTTAGGCTTGACTTTTAATAGTTAGTCTTTCGTGGGAAAGTATAAGGAATTCTGCCCAACTTGTCAATCGTTATTCGTCTTAAAGAAAAAGTTATTCGCCTTAACACCGCTTAAAACGAATAACTCGGCGCAGCGGGAAGCAGTACTGCCGGGCTTACGTTTTTTCGGCAGGATATAGCCAAAGCGTGTTGCCGCGGCGGCGGGACTGTGATACTATTTGTATCGACTTTTCTGCGATGCCGCCGGGCGCGGCGGCGCGCAAAAAAACAAAAAGCCGAACCCATAGAACATAGGGGGTCTATCCATGAGAAAGTATTCCCTGCCGGTACGCGTCGCGGCGCTTTTGTGCGTTCTGTGCCTGCTGCTGACCGGCTGCGGCCAAGTGGCAGCGCCGGACGACTCCGGCGAGCCCAGCGCAGACAGCGCCGCGCTGACTCCGGAAGAAATAAAGCTTGCCATAGAAGAGCTGGAGCTGACCGACGTGGAAAAGCTGGCGGCGCAGCTCGCCGCGGAGCATTTGGGACAGGATACCACGCTGACCAATGTGGTGGATTATTCTTCGGATGATCTTGGCCCGACCACCTGTCATGCCCTTCTGATGAAGGATGCTAAGGGGAACTGTCTAGCGTACTGGTACGGCACGGGATCGGTGTATTGTTTCCCTGAGGAGACAGTTCAGAATTTTAATAATAACGTTCTGGGCTCCGAGGAGGATATATGCGCCTATCTCCTGTCCCATCTCTCTCGCCATACCACCAACTACTTCCCTGACTGGGAAACTGTGACAAAGCTGACGCCGTTGGAGGTCGAAGAGGTAAACCAGGCGCTGGCTAGGGGAGAAGTCCTCGCGCCCGTTGCGGAGGAAACGCAGGCGTCGCAGGAAGAGCTGGAAGCGGCGCAGCGCGCGCAGACGGTTCAGGTTGCCGCGGAGCTTGCCGCAGAATATCTGGGGACGGACGCTGTGCTGACCAACGCGGTGGACTTCTCCATAGATGATTTTGATGGAGCCCCCTGCCATGTCCTCCTGCTGCGGAATGCAGACGACCGGTTTCTGGCATACAGCTACGATACGGATACGGTATATTGTCCCTCTTCGGGCGAGGTCTGGAACTATCAGAGCGACGATTCCAGCACGGAGGAGAACCGGTGTCTCTATCTGCTGTTTGTGTTTGCCACTCGCAGCGACTTCTATTTACGCGACACCGAAACGCGCATAGAGCTGACGGCGGCGGAGATCGCAAAGGCAAACTGGATACTGGTGCAGGGAGACGCGGCAGCGCAGGGAGAAACGGAAGCGGCGGAGCTTGCCGCACAGCTGGCGGCAGAGCATTGGGGACAGAATGTCACGCTGACCAATGTGGTGGACTACTCCATAAATGATTTTGAGGGAGACCCCTGCCATGTCCTTCTGATGAGGAACGCGGACGACCGGTTTCTGGCGTATAGCTACGATACGGAGACGGTATATTGCCACTCTGCGGACGAGGTTTGGAACGGAACCAACGATTTGAGCACGGAGGAGGGCCGATGCCTCTATCTCCTGTGTTCGTTTGCCAATCGTATGGACTACTATTTGAATGACGGCGAAACGCGCACAGAGCTGACAGCGGCGGAGATCGCAAAGGCAAACTGGGCGCTGGTGCCGGGAGGCGTGGCAGCGCAGGGAGGAACGGAAACAGCGCAGCTTGCTGCACGGCTGGCTGCGGAGCATTGGGGACAGGATGCCGCGCTGACCGATGCGGCGGAATTATCCACGGATGATTTTGAGGGAGCTCCCTGCCATGTCCTCCTCCTGAAGAGCGCAAATGACGAGTTCCTGGCATACAGCTACGATACGGAGGCGGTGTATAGTCTCCGTTCGGAAGAGGTCACTAATTATCATGGGGAAGGTGATTCGAGCACAGAGGAGAGCCGATGCCACTACCTCCTGTGGGTGTTCACCAACTACACCGACGCCTATTGGAACCGCGAGGAAACGCGGACGGAGCTGACGGCGGCGGAGGTCGCGAAGGTGAACCGGGCGCTGGCGCTGGGGATCGTTCCGGCGGCGGAGCCTGTTGCGGAGGAAGTGGCGACAACGCTTCCGGCGGCCGCGGAGCTGCCCGAGGGCAGCGGCGCGTACAAGGTTTTTTCCGAATGCCCGGAGGAGTTTTCTCGGCGGGAGCTGTCGGACGAAGAGATTCGCGCTATTGCCCAAGAGGATCTGGAGACGGCGCGAAAGCGCATCTCCACCGGCGGAGACTTTGCAGCATGGCTGGCCGCGCTGGGCGGGCAGTTTTGCAGCGGCGTTACCAGCAATCCTGATGGGCAGAGAACCATTGGGGCGGATTTTTCCTTTGAATGGGCTCGTCAGCATCTCGATTCCACTATGGCTGCGTCTATGGCCGTGCGTGTGCTGGGGGACAATCTGCCGGGGATCGGCATCGTCGCCGCCCGGGTGGCGGAAAACGACGGAACCTTCCTCTGCGGCAACCTGATCCCCGCGGAGGACGGCGGCTACTATCTGATATCCTTCGATGCTTTGACGGATAAGTGGGAATCTGCTGTCGAAGCAGGCATGCGTCCGGAGGCGTTTCTCCCGATCTGGGTGGACGGGTTCGCGGACATCACTACGTGGTGCCAGAGCGCGGACAATCCCCGCGGCAGCACGCTGACCCAGGCGTTCTATATCTCAGGAGATCAGCAGGTCGTGCTGGATTATAAGGACGGGCTTTATACTCCGCAAAATCCGTCAACCGTTCAGGAATTCTTCCGGGACGAGGCGCTGGTGGCCAATTTGGCCGAGCAGAAGGTTGCGCACATCAAGCCGGAAAATATTGGAAACTATGTGCTTTCCACGAAGCTCGGCGGTACCACGCTGACGGCGGAGGAGGCCTACGCCCTGCTGGACATGGAGCCGGAGCAGGTGAAAGAGCGGGTGAAAACCGCGGCCGACGTGCTGATGCT
>CAVIVK010000356.1:0-2916 GCA_963645975.1 Bifidobacteriaceae bacterium
CATCTATCCCCGGCTGATGCCGACGCCCTCGCTCTCGTTCGCGGTGCGCGATCTTCGCTGCTGCGGCGGCGTTGTCGTCACGGCGAGCCATAATCCCGCCAAATACAACGGCTACAAGGTCTACGGCGCGGACGGCTGCCAGATCACAACGGAGGCCGCCGCTGCCATCCAGCAGGAGATCGACCGCGTGGATCCCTTCGCGGATGTCCGCGCTCTCGACTTTGCCGAAGGGCTCGCCTCCGGCACCATCGCCTATATCGGCGAGGACACCGTGGAGCGGTATCTTGCCGCGGTCTCGACGGCGTCGCTCCTGCCGGAGGACGTCTCGCGCGACGCGGCCATCGTCTACACGCCGCTCAACGGCACGGGCATTTCCTGCGTGCCGCGCTGCCTTCGCGCACACGGCTTTACGAATATCACCATCCCGCCGGAGCAGGCGGAACCGGACGGGAATTTCCCGACCTGTCCATACCCCAACCCGGAGATCCGCGAGGCGCTCGCCGTCGGTCTGCGTCTGGCGGAGGAGACGGGGTGCGAGCTGCTGCTCGCCACGGACCCGGACTGCGACCGCGTCGGCGCGGCGGTGAAAACTGAGGATGGCTACCGGCTCATCACCGGCAACGAGATGGGCGTTCTTCTGCTCGACTTTCTCTGCCGGATGCGCCGGGCAAACGGCACGATGCCGGAGCATCCCGTGGCGGTGAAAACCATCGTCACAACGCCGATGGCAGAGAGGATCGCCGCACACTACGGCGTGGAGCTGCGGAATGTTCTGACCGGGTTTAAATTCATCGGCGAGCAGATCGGGCTTCTCGAAGAGGACGGCGAGGCCGGGCGGTACATCTTCGGCTTTGAGGAGAGCTATGGGTATCTGAGCGGCAGCTTTGTGCGCGACAAGGACGCCGTGAACGCCTCGCTTCTCATCTGCGAAATGTTTGTCTGGTACAAAGCGCAGGGCAAAACGCTTGCCGACGCGCTTGAAGCGCTGTACGCTCAATACGGTTTTTTCGAGGCAAAGCTGCTCTCCTTCGCGTTTGAAGGCTCGGCAGGCTTTGCACATATGACGGAGCTGCTCGACTCTCTCCGCGTCTCCCCGCCGGAGGCGCTGGCCGGACAGGCCGTGCGGCAGATGATCGACTACGACCGGGACGAAACCGGACTTCCCCGCTCCAACGTTCTCCGCTTTGTTCTCGACGGCGGCGAGGTCGTTGTGCGCCCCTCCGGCACGGAGCCGAAACTCAAAATCTATCTCACCGCCGCCCGCGAAAGCCGCGAGGAGAGCCGCGCCATGCTTGCCTCGCTCGAGCGGCAGTTTGCCGGCTGGGCAAAATGAGGAGGATATATTGATTTTATGGCAACATCCAAAGAATACATAGAGTTCGTCTGCGAACAGCTCGAAGGGGTCGAAAACGTTACCTATAAGAAAATGTTCGGCGAATACATGGTATACGTAAACGCCAAGCCCATTTTCCTTGTGTGTGACAATACCGTCATGGTGAAAAAGGTACCGGAGATCGCATCACTCATGGCGGGTGCGCCTGACGGCGTCCCCTACGAGGGCGCTAAGGTGCATTATATTCTTGACATTGAAAACCGCCCGCTCGTGCGCGATGTGATCGCTGTTCTTGAACCGATCACGCCGCTGCCGAAAAAGCGCACAAAAAAGAAAGCCGAATAATCGCTAAAATCGCCTCGCAGCCACCAAGCTGCGGGGCGATTTTCGTTTAACAAGGATTTTACAAAAAAACCGTAGCGCATTTAACATTCGTTTTGCTACGCTGGTTTTGTAAATCAAAGATCAGGAAAAGGAAAAATTATGGACATTTTTGACACGCTTACGATGCTCGGCGGCCTGGCGCTGTTTCTCTTCGGCATGAGTCTGATGGGACAGGCGCTCGAACGGCGCGCCGGAGGGAAGCTCCGCTCCCTGCTTGACAAAATGACCGGAAACCCCATCGCCGGTTTTCTCACCGGTCTCGGCGTGACCGCCGTGATCCAAAGCTCCTCCGCCACGACCGTCATGGTCGTCGGCTTTGTAAACTCCGGACTTATGACGCTGCGCCAGTCGATCAGCGTGATTATGGGCGCGAACGTCGGCACGACCGTGACGGCGTGGCTTTTGAGTCTCGGCGGCATCGACGGGTCGAGCGTGTGGGTCAAGCTCCTCAAGCCCAGCTCGTTTACGCCCGTCCTCGCCCTCATCGGCATTATCCTCTATATGTTCTGCAAGGGCGCGAAGAAAAAGGACACCGGCATGATCCTGCTCGGCTTTGCGACGCTGATGTTCGGCATGGACACAATGAGCGCATCCGTCGCGGGACTGGCCGATGTGCCCGCTTTCGCGAACCTTTTCGTTCTCTTTAAGAATCCGCTCCTCGGCGTGCTGGTCGGTGCGGGGGCCACGGGCATCATCCAGTCCAGCTCGGCGTCGGTCGGTATCCTGCAGGCGCTTGCCACCACCGGCGCGGTGAGCTACGCCGCCGCCATTCCGATCATCATGGGTCAGAACATCGGCACGACCGTCACGGCGATGCTCGCCTCGGTCGGCACGAATAAAAATGCCCGCCGCGCGGCGGTCGTCCATCTGATGTTCAACGTCATCGGTGTGGCGGTGCTGCTGACGGTGTTCTGTATCGTCAAGGCGGTCTTTGCGCCGGCGCTGCTCAACGAGCCGGCGACGATGTCCGGCATCGCCGTCGCGCACTCGACCTTCAATATCCTCTGCACGGCCATGCTGCTGCCGCAGGGGAGCCGGCTGGAGAAGCTCGCCATCCGCATGGTGCCGGACACGAAGCAGACCGAGCGGAACGCGGAGCTGGACGAGCGTCTGCTCGCCACGCCCTCGCTCGCGCTCAGCCGCAGCCGCGCCGTCGCGGTCGAGATGGCGGAGAGCGCCGTGCGCGCGCTCAATAACGC
>CAVIVK010000357.1:0-2908 GCA_963645975.1 Bifidobacteriaceae bacterium
GACAAAGAGCACATCGCCGGGAGCGAGCTGCAATTCATAGTCCTTGTAGCGGCTGCCCTCGATGCAGGCCAGCACCAGCCCGTGCGGGTCCTTGACCAGCTCGTACTGTCCGTTCGCGCGGCAGAGCGCGGGATACTCATGCCCCGCATTGGCGCAGATGAGCTTTCCAGTGGAAAGCTCCAAAATGCCGAGCCACACGGTCACGAACATATCGATGGGGTTGTTGGCGCAGAGCTGGCTGTTGACCTCCTCCAACACGTCCTTGGGGGCCTTGCCGCTCTGCGCGCTGTTTTTCAGCAGCACCTTGGTGATGACCATGAACAGCGCCGCGGGAACTCCCTTGCCGGACACGTCCGCGATCACCAGCGCCAGATGGTCGTCGTCCACAAGGAAGAAGTCGTAGAAGTCGCCGCCGACCTCCTTGGCGGGCGTCATCGTGGCGTAGATGTCAAACTGCTTCGTGTGGTCGGGGAAGGGCGGGAAGATGCAGGGGAGCATACTGGCCTGAATTTCGGTTGCCACCGAAAGCTCCGCGCCGATGCGCTCCTTCTCCGCCGTGATCGCGGTGAGGTCGCGGATGTAGTCGTAAATGCTCTGCTCCATCTGACGGACGGCGTAATAGAGCCGTCCCATCTCGTCTCCGCTGTGGAGCCGCGGAACATCAACGATCCGCTGTCCCGGCTCGATCAGCCCGGCCTTCTGCCTTTGAACAAAGCTGTCGGCGATGTTGGACAGGCGGTTGAGCGGCCGCACCAGAAGAAACTGTGAGAACAGCACCGAGAGCACGGTAAGAAACGCCGTGATGATCAGCAGGATACGGAGCAGATGGAACAGGAAGTCGTGCTCGGCGGCCTCGGTATCCTTCATGGAGAAGATGACCGCCATGTAACCGCGCGTCGCACCGCTCTCATCGCGGATCGCGGAGAGGGCGTAAACGGCGCCGGCGCCCCGGCTCTCCTGCCGGATGGGCTCCACATCCTCACCGGCGAGCAGACGGTCCTGCACCGCGATAAACTCCGGGAAGGTGAA
This sequence comes from Bifidobacteriaceae bacterium, assembly GCA_963645975.1. Lineage (GTDB taxonomy): Bacteria > Bacillota > Clostridia > Oscillospirales > Oscillospiraceae > Apopatocola. The sequence goes on from CAVIVK010000357.1 coordinate 1,030, forward strand.
CTGCTGTATCTCGCCAAGTCCCAGCGCGTCCGGCCGGTCGTCGGTGTTGTAGACCACGTAGAAGCCGTCGCTCGACGGCTTGAGACAGCAGATCGCTACGACGCCGTAATTCTTCTGGATTGCCAGCAGCCGCTCCTGCACCTGCTCATACGCCGCGTCCGTCTCGCCGGTGGAAAGATAGCGGTCGATGGACTTCGGATCGATCTGCGCCGCGGTCGCCAGCGCCAGATTGTTCGCGGTCGTGATCACCTGATTGTCCAAATTGTCCCGATACTCCTGATAGCTGAACACCACGGCGGCGCCGCCGATCATGACGGCGATGAAAATAATGTTCAGGGCGCTTTTCACGCCCATGGAAAGGCGAATCTTATATTTGTCCGGCATACGCATTATTTCTTCCTCACCATTACAGCGTCTTGCGGATGGTGAGGACGTTTTTCCCATCCTCGTAGGAATAGACCACGTCGTCCATGTTCTTCTTCACAAGAAAGATCCCAAGGCCGCCGACGTCGCGGGACTCCGCCGCCTTGGTCACGTCCACATCCGAACGCTCCAGCGGGTTGAAGGGCGTCCCGTGGTCGAGGAAACGGATCGTGACCGTCGGGGGATTGCCGCCCGCGTCCACGTCGATCTCCGCCTCGCCGATCTCGGGGTGATAGGCATAGCTCGCGATATTGACAAAAATTTCCTCGACCGCCAGCTCCACCTGCATCTGCACCTTCATGGAGCAGCCGTACTTTTCCAGCTCCTCGCCGATAAAGCCGTTGATCTTCTCAAGCTGAGCGACCTCAGCCGGTACACGGATCGTTTTCATGTTTTTTCTCCTTTCGTGCTCGGATCAAGCCTCATTTTGAATACCCGCGAGAGGTGGGCTTTGTTGCAGGAAAATCAAATTTTCCGCGCCTCAGATGACGCGCCCGCTCAGCTTCGCAAGGACGAGCAGAAAGACCGTCAGTATCAGCGGGACCAAAAGAGAGAGCAGGCGGCTCCTTTTCTCCCGCTGGATCTCACAGCTCATGAGAAGGATCGAGCCGAAGCACACCGCGCTGCTTAAAAGATGGTGCGGAAAATCGGCAAGGGCCTGACCGAGATAGTGAACGCCGAGCAGCGCCTGTATCGTATTCCCCAGCCCGAGAATGACCGCGCCGAGGGCATTCTGCTTTTTGCAGCAGTATGCGATGAATCCGCCGGGCAGCGTCAGAACGATCATCGGGAGCCAGATGAGGTAGTAATGCACCGCCAGATCCACGGTGAGCGAACCAAATAGCACTTCGACCGCAAACACCAGCGGCTGGCTGATGAAGAAAAACGCGAAGCACTTGAGCGCCGCCTCCCAGCCCTTTTTGCAGTTGACCACAATGATGACCGCAAAGATCACCCACCACTCATAGCTGATGCCGATGTCCTGAAAGGAGGTGTCCTTCAAGGCATCGACCAGCATGATCGCGCCGGTATAAACGCCGGCGGCCGCCGCAAACAAAACGACGGACAGCCAGCTCATTTTAAGTCCTCCGAATAAACGCTTCATAAATGTCCCTTTCCATGCTGATCTACAGCTTGTCCTATAAGAGCAACTCGATATATTTTAGAACCACCGCTTCTTCTGCGCGCGGTCGAGCACGAAGGGCAGCATCTCCTCGCGGTCGAGCACGGTGGTGTGGCGCACGGGGCGCTCGCGCAGACCGCGGAGGTTTTTCGGCGCGCTCACGCCGGTGAGGCGCTCGAGCTGTTCCATGACGGCGAACTCATCGCCCTCCGCCTTCTCGCCAAGGCCCTCGAGCACAGCGGCGGGGAACTTGTAGGGCGAGGCGGTGGAGAGCACCACGACCGGCGCGTGGCCGGGATCCGCCGCCTTGTACTGCTGCGCGACGTTCCACGC
>CAVIVK010000358.1:0-2890 GCA_963645975.1 Bifidobacteriaceae bacterium
TGACACGATCCTCAAGGATAAGATGCTGCGCCAGGAACTCGTCCGGGAGCATCTGAACGCCTTTCAGCACAGCGAATACGACCAATGGGAGCCGTTTTATGCCAACAAAAGAAAAACCGCGCAGTACCCACGGCTTTACGGCACCGTTTGCTGCAACGGCGTCAAGCAGGGGGTTCTGGCGGTCTTTCTGGGAAAACGGGAACCGGAGCCGGAGGATCTGAAAATACTGAAGATGTTTTTGTCCGCGCTGGAGATTAAGCTGGAAAAGAACGTCCGCGGCAGTCTGGAATGGCTGCCGCCGGCCGCCGTCTGTCTGCACGACCTGCTGGAGGATTCGTCGTTTTCCTATCTCAGCTACGCCGCGCAGCAGGCGCTGGAAAAGCATCTGAAGAAAGACTACGTCGTTCTCGTCACGCTCATCGGCGCGGGACAGAAGCAGAGGAACTTTGCCGCTCATGTTGTCGCCGAGCTCACGCACCGGCGGCGGGACCTCGCCTCGGTGATATTCAACGACTGTATCGTCACGCTGCTCAGCGGTCTGCGCACACAGGGCTTCACGCCTTCGGACTGCCCGGTCATTCAGGAGCTCACGAAAAGCTTTTATCCCTATGGGCTCATCAGCGGGTGCAGCATGCCGTTTTCCGATCTGTCGCTGCTCCGCGGGTACTATGCGCAGGCGTTGATGACAGCACAGATCGCCGCCGAGCAGCCGGAAACGCCGCTTTTGTACAGCAAGGGTCTCTTTGCCCGGCTCATTTTCCGCGGCATTGCCAACGTGCCCATGGCGCGCGTTTTTCTCCACCCGCTGCTGGAAGAGATGCGCGAATACGACGAAAAGAACAACACCGTATATTTCCCGACGCTGAAAGCCTACTGCAATGCGTTTTTCGATCGCGACAGGGCGGCCGAAGATCTCTCGGTACACCGGAACACGCTGACCTACCGGCTGAACCGAATGGAAGAGATCTTTCATCTGGACATGGAAGACCGTACGCTGCAAAAGGAGCTTTATTGCAGCTTTCTTCTCTACGACGAACTCCCCGCGCAGTCGTAACCACCAAACCGCACACAGAAAAGCACCCCTCCAAGCCGCAAAGGGCTTTGGAGGGATGCTGTGCTTTTATATATTTATATTTGCGCTTTGCCTGTTGAGCAGCGGCAGTTCCAGGATGATCTCGTCCTCGTCGCGGCCGGTCTCCGTAAAGCCGAAGCTTTCGTAGAGTTTTCGTGCGGTCTCGTTTCCCTCGATATAGCAGAGAACGACTTTATCGTACCGGCCGTCCGCTTTCAGCTCGTCCAAAATCGCCCGCACCGCCGCTTTGCCGTACCCGCGGCCCTGGTACCGCTCGTCGATGAACATCTGGCTCAGATCATAGCTTTGCAGCTCCGGCTCGTCATAATAAAGCCCCATGCCGACGGGGAGGTCGTCCGCGCAGATCAGAAACGCCCGGCCGCGCTGGGCGCGATAGGCATACGCCCGCGCCAGCAGCTTTGCCCTGTCGGAGACGAACGACTTTTGCGCTTCGGAAACGGCCAGATCGAGACGCCAGTTTCCGGGATTGATATCCAAAAGATGTATCATTTTTCTGCCCTCACACGCCGGAAAGGACGAGGCTTCCATCGCCCTGCACCGCATATTCGCCGAGTGCGGCGGGCAGGAAATACGAGTCGCCCTGCCGGAACGGATAAACGTTTCCGCCGCAGAGGATGCTGCCCTCGCCGCGCACGCACATAAGGTGCGTGAAGCTCTCGCCGTTTGTGGAGAGCGAGACGCGCGTTTTCACCTCCGCACGGCGGACGCGGAAATATTCGCACGTTAAAACCTCCTGCACGCCGTCCGGCGGGCAGGGCGGAAGCGTATCCGCCGCGCCTGGCATGGGTGCGTAGTTCATCACCTCGGCGGCACGTTCCAGATGGAGCTGCCGCGGCTTGCCGTCCGCGCCGAGTCGGTTGTAGTCGTAAACGCGGAACGTCGTATCCGAATTTTGCTGAATCTCCGCCACGAGAATGCCCGCACCGATGGCGTGCACCGTGCCGGGGCGCACGAAAAACACATCGCCGGGATGCACCGCCACGCGGTTGAGCACCTCGCAGATCGTGCCGTCCTTTGCGCGCTGCCGCAGTTCGTCCGGCGTCACGGCGCGCGAAAAGCCGAGAAAGAGCGTGCTCTCCGGCTCGCAATCGACAACATACCACATTTCCGTTTTGCCCTGCTCGCCTTTTTCGCGGCAGGCAGTCTCGTCCGACGGATGCACCTGAACGGAAAGGTCGCGCCGCGCGTCTATCAGTTTGATGAGCAGCGGAAATGGCTCCATGCCGCAGCGCGTACCCGCCATGCCGCGGGGATCGGCGCGCAAAGCATCCGCCAGGCTCTCGCCCCGGTGAGAGCCGGAATCGATGTAGGTCTGCCCGTCGGCGCGCACGGAGAGCTCCCAGCTCTCGGCGATGATGCCGTCGCCGGTCTTATGATATTCCCCACGCAGGCGCGTTCCGCCCCAGAGATAGCTCCGAAGGCAGGGCTTGAGCCGCAGCGGCTCGTACTTCTTCGTTTCTTCCATGATCGACGCCTCCCCGGTCTTTTTCATCATTTTAGAATACCCCGTTTTCGCCGCGCTGGCAAGATACGAATGGGGCTGGATTATTAAAAAAAAGTATTGTATAATGATAATATCGCGGTGGAAGCCGCAGGGAGAAATCATATATGAGACATTTTCTCCGGCGCACCGCCGGTGCGCTGCTTGTGTTTTTTGTTATCGCCGCCTTCGCTGCGCCCAGCGCACTCGGCGCGCTTTCCCGCCCGGCGGTGGAGAAAGATCCCTCGCCGGAGACGGTGAACGAATGGGAAAGCGCCGTTTTCATCGCCCGCGCCGGCGGCGCGGCGCTCTTCGCG
>CAVIVK010000359.1:0-2887 GCA_963645975.1 Bifidobacteriaceae bacterium
CAAAAATACCTTTGAAGCCTACTATAACCGTCTCGGCGAATTTAAAAATACCGTCGCCGCGTCGCTCGACGGGCAGTTCCGCTCGCTCAAGTTCTTCTCGGACGCGCGGCATTATCCCTCGACCCGCGCCGCCGCGCTCGACGTGACGGAGGTGCCGGAGGAGGTCTACGACAATCTCATCGAGGCTGTCCACGCGAACATGGACAAGATGTACCGCTACGTGGCGCTGCGCAAGAAGCTGCTCGGCGTGGACGAGCTGCATATGTACGACGTGTACACCCCCATCGTGGCGGATGCCGACAGCGCTATCACCTACGAGGAAGCCAAGGCCACGGTGCTCGAAGCGCTCGCGGTGCTCGGCGAGGACTACACCGACCTGCTGAAGGAGGGCTTTGCCGACCGCTGGATCGACGTTTACGAAAATGTCGGCAAGCGCGGCGGCGCGTATTCCTCCGGCAACAGCTACCCTCACCCCTACGTCCTGCTTAACCACAAGGACAATCTCGACAGCATGTTCACCCTCGCCCACGAAATGGGCCACGCGCTGCACAGCTACCACAGCTGCAAGTATCAGCCGGTGAATACCGCCGGGTACGTCATCTTCGTGGCCGAGGTCGCCTCCACCTGCAACGAGGTGCTGCTCATGCGCCATCTGCTCGGCAAGACGACCGACAAAAAGCAGCGCGCCTATCTCATCAACCACTTCCTTGACCAGTTCAAGGGCACGGTGTACCGCCAGACGATGTTCGCCGAGTTTGAAAAGATCATGGGCGAGATGAACGGCGCGGGCGAAGCGCTCACGGCGGATGCGCTGAATGAAAAGTATCTTGCGCTCAACAAGCTGTACTTTGGCCCCGACATGGTCTCCGACGACGGCATCGCGCTCGAGTGGGCGCGCATCCCGCACTTCTTCTATAACTACTATGTCTTCCAGTACGCCACCGGCTTCTCCGCCGCCGTGGCGATCGCGAACCGCATTCTCGCCGAGGGCGAGAGCGCCGTTGCCGATTATAAGAAGTTCCTCTCCTCCGGCGGCAGCGCCGATCCGATCAGCCTTCTCAAAATTGCGGGCGTCGACATGAGCACGCCAAAGCCCGTGAACGACGCGCTCAGCCTCTTCGGCGAGCTCATCGACGAGATGGAGCAGCTGGTAGATTAAAAACCCGCTGCGGCGGGGAACCCCTCAGTCAGCCTGGCGGCTGCCAGCTCCCCTATTAGGGGCGCCAAGATAGTTTCCCGTAAACCCGCTTGCCTCCCCTAATAGGGGAGGTGGCAAAAACGAAGTTTTTGACGGAAGGGTTAAACTTCTATTACACCAAAAGCCCCGGAGCCATTGGCTCCGGGGCTTTTGCATCATTTTACCACCACTGGCAGGCGGGGGCCGAGGCGGCTCAGAAGCTCGTTGGGGATTGTGCCGCACCGCGCGGCAATTTCAACTGCCGTGAGCGGCGGTGCGCCGATGAGTTCCGCAACGTCGCCGACGGCGGCTTCGGGGATATCCGTCACATCCGCGGCGAGCTGATCCATGCACACGCGCCCGACGACCGGCGCAAGGCGTCCGCGGAGGCGGACGAGCCCGGTGCCGGAGAGCGCGCGGGGGTAGCCGTCGGCATAGCCGATGGGCAGAATGGCGATGCGTGTCTCCCGCCGCGCGGTGAACGCGCGGCCGTACCCGACGCTCTCGCCTTTGGCCACCGTCCGAACGGAGGCGACGCGCGCTTTGAGCGCGAGGACGGGGCGCAGACCGAGCAGGCGCGCCGCGGCGCCCTCTGCCGCGCCGTAGAGCGCGATGCCGCCGCGCGCATAATCGAAGCGCAGCTCCGGGTAGTGAAGGAGACCGAAGCTGCTCTGGAGATGCAGCTTCGGCAGGGAAATGCCGCGCGCGGCGAGCACCGATGTCAAAGTATAAAAACGGCATATTTGTTCGCGGGTGAACGCAATATCGTCCGGCGCGAGACTGTCGGCGCAGCAGAGATGGGAGAATATCCCGTCCACCGAGAGATTTTCCATGCGAAACACCGCAAGAGCTTCCTCCGGCGCGTCCCACGCAATGCCGAGGCGGTGCATCCCGGTGTCGATCTTCAAGTGTACGCGCAGCGGCACGCCGTGCGCGCTGAGCGCTTTCGCGTGGGTAAGATCGGCCACGGTCTGCGTAAGACCGAGACGGACAAGCTCCCCGGCGCGCTCCGGCGGCGCATAGCCGAGAATGAGCACCGTTCCATCCGCGCCGAGCGCGCGGAGCTGTGCGCCCTCGTCGAGCGTCGCCACGGCAAACGCGCGCACGCCGAGCGACAAGAGCTGCGGCACGATGGCGGCAGCGCCGTGGCCGTAGGCGTCCGCCTTTACGACCGCCATCAGCTCACAGCCCGGCGGCAGCGCGCCATGCAGCGCGGAAACGTTGTGCGCGAGCGCTGCGGTGTCGATTTCCCGCCACGCGCGCTCGGTACCGGCGGTCATGGCTCGCGCCTTTCGATGATGCGCGCGGCGGGTGACACGACCGTGGCTCCCGCCGGTACGTCCGTGTGGACGACCGCACCGGCGCCGATCCTCGCGCCAGACCCAATATGGATACCGCCGACGAGCACCGCGCCCGCGCCGATGAGGCAGCCCTCGCCGATTTCCGGCGCTTTTCCGGCGATCTCGCCGATGGTCACGTTCTGGTAAATGCGGCAGTTTGCCCCGATAACAGCATACCGCGAGATGAATACGCCATGCAGCCCGTGCGGGAGCGACGGCACACCCCGAATCACCGCGTCCGGGCCGATGTAGCCGCCGTGGCGGGCAGCACACCGGCTCATAAGAAACGTCAGAACATCCCGCCGAAGGCCGGGTTTTGCGCGCTGCTGCCGCCGGTAGAGCCGCCAGAAGCGCGAAAGATCGTTCCCGC
>CAVIVK010000360.1:0-2846 GCA_963645975.1 Bifidobacteriaceae bacterium
GTTTATTGCAGATGCCCGGTATCGAAACAATGGTGGAAACTACGTCGTTTCGCGTAACATAAGTGCGCAGTAATGTTAAGCATCTGTCTTCCTCTGTCACGGTTTTTACCGCAGCTTCCGGTCGGGACACCGCAAAAAACCGTATCGGTACGATGCGGCAGCGCCTCTGAAAAAGCCACTCGCCGCGGCGGGCATTGCGCTTGAAGATCAGGCGTATCGTTGCTCCGGCATACCGACCGGAGGATGCATCAAAAGACGCAGCAGACGGAAAAGGCAGCATTCTCTGCACGACCGGCGGTTATTTCAGTCCCGGCAGGCCGGGCATATCCCCTCGAATATCAGGTGGTGACGGATAATGCAGCAGCCTGATCGGGCGGTCATCTCCTGGTCGATAGAAGCCTTGTACGGAAACGGCGCGTCGATCACCTTTCCGCACTTTATGCACACCATATGATAATGCGGCTCCGTGCGCAGGTCGTAGCGGTCCGCGCCGGGGACGCGCACATGGTTTATAAGCCCGTCCTCAGACAGGCAGCTGAGGTTGCGGTACACCGTTGCGTGGCTTATCCTCGGGTCTGCCGCACGGACGGCCTCATATATCTGCTCCGCGGTCGGGTGATCGCGGCGCGACTGCACCGCCTGCAAAACCAGCCGCCGCTGGCGGGTATCTCTTCTGACAATCATCATGGTTTTTCTCCGTCTGACGAAACCCGCCCCGCTTGCATAAAACGGGGCGGGCATTTTTTTGTGTCTGTTCCGACTCAGTAATTCTCCGCGTGGATCTCAAAATAGCTCTGCGGATGCTTGCAGGCCGGGCACAGTTCCGGTGCGCTCGTTCCGACGACGATGTGGCCGCAGTTGCGGCATTCCCAGACCTTGACCTCGCTCTTTTCAAAGACATGCGCCGTCTCGACATTGCGCAGCAGCGCACGGTAGCGCTCCTCGTGCTGCTTCTCGATGGCCGCTATGAGGCGGAAGCGCTCGGCGAGCTCGGAAAAGCCCTCCTCTTCGGCAGTCTTTGCAAAGCCCTCGTACATGTCCGTCCACTCGTAGTTTTCGCCCTCGGCTGCCGCCGCGAGGTTCTGCGCCGTGTCGCCGATGCCGCTGAGCTCCTTGAACCAGAGTTTTGCGTGCTCCTTCTCGTTTTCCGCCGTCTTCAGGAACAGCGCGGCTATCTGCTCATAGCCCTGCTTCTTTGCAACGGAGGCAAAATATGTGTACTTGTTTCTTGCCTGCGACTCACCCGCGAAGGCCTCCCAAAGGTTTTTCTCGGTCTGCGTGCCTGCGTATTTGTTTTCGTTATTCATAGCTTTAGCTCCTTTTCTCATTCGCTTATCAGGAATTATTCCTAATAACATCATATCAGCGATTCACCTCTGTGTCAAGACGAAAAAAGTCACGGCCGATTGCCTCTGCCGCGACTTTTTTGATTTGCCCGGTTCATATCAGCTCGACGCGGCCGCTTTCCAGCCGGTAGAGCGCGCCGACGACCTTGAGACCGCGGCTCTCCTCTCTGCGGATCTCGATGCTGCTCTCGATGATCTCCACGCTGTGTCTGACATTGAGGCAGCAGGCGGCAAGTTCGTCGCGCTCGTCGCCGATGGCGAGGCGTATCTCGTCGGTGATGAACTTGATGTAGCCGTCGGGGTCGTGGTTTATCGCGGCATCGACGGCTCCGCAGTGATCGTGTCCAAGCACCATGATGAGCTTGCAGCCGAGGTGCTCGGCCGCGTACTCGATGCTGCCCAGCTGGTGATTGTCTATCACATTCCCCGCCACTCTTACCACGAACAGCTCGCCTATCCCCGCGGAAAAAATGCTCTCGGGAATAACGCGGGAGTCCGAGCACGAGACGATTATCGCGTAGGGCGACTGTCCCTCCCGGCAGGTCCTGAGTCTGACGGCGGGCGACGTGTCCCCGTGTGCCGTTTCCGCGCCGAGGTATATTCTGTTTCCGTCCATGAGCCTTTCGAGGGCCTCCTGTGCTGCTGTCATATAGTCACCTTCCTGCTCAAAGCTGCGCCTGTTCGGCATCCTTTATGCGCATGTACATATCCTGCATCTGCCGGTCGATCTCGGCGATCTTGCCGGCGCAGGCAAACATCTCCTCGTTGATGCCGTGCGGCAGGGTGGTCTTGTCCACCTTGTAGCGGATATCGTGCTCGAGGCTCGCCCAGAAATCCATTGCGATCGTGCGCAGCTGTATCTCGGCGGTGATGTGGTCGGTGCGGTCGGACAGGTACACCGGCACGCGTATGTCCAGATGCAGGGAGCGGTAGCCGTTGTAGTTCGGCGTTTCGATATAGTCCTGCCGCTTTACGATCTCGATATCCGCCTGCCGCTCGAGCATTTCCGCCACGCGGTACACGTCGTCTATGTAGCTGCACACAACGCGCACGCCCGCTATGTCGTTTATGCCCTCGCGCGCCGCCCCGATAGTGAGCGGCAGGCCCTTTTTCCGGAGCTTCGCCGCGATGCTCTCGGGGCTCTTTACGCGCCCCTCTATGTGGTGTATGGGGTTTCGCGCGTAAAGCGTCTCGAACTCGTGGTTGAGTATCTCAAATTTCAGCGACAGCTGCTTTACCGCAGCGTTGTAGAGATTCTGCATCAGAAGCACCTCGTGCGGATCGTCCTCGAGCGGAGATGCGTTTTTTGTCTTTAACATCTGCCTGTTCCCCCCTGATCTTTTTTTGCCGCCGGCAGATATATTGTACCAGTGTTCCCGTGATCCCGCAAGGCTTTTTGGCGGCGCATTGAGGCTGTACCTATACGTTTGCTGCCGGTGCCCGGCTTTTCGGAGGCGCATTCAGGCTGTACTTATACGCTTATTGCGTCAGCCCGGTATC
>CAVIVK010000361.1:0-2840 GCA_963645975.1 Bifidobacteriaceae bacterium
GGCCCCCCAGGTCGACACCGAAGGAAGAATCCGCTGTCCGTGAGGACAACGTATATACGCTGCTCGTTGTCGGACGCGACCGTGTAGGATTGAATACCGATACGATCATGGTTGCCCGCTTTGACTGCAACGATCATACGGCGAACATTGTGAGCATTCCCCGTGATACGCTCGTCAATGTTCCCTGGGCGGTGAAGAAGGTCAACTCCGTATATGGCAGCGCCGGTATTGACGGGCTGGTCTCGGAGATCGAGGATCTTGTCGGCTTTGGCATCGACAGCTACGCAGTCGTGAACACCTACGTGTTCCAGCAGATCATTGACTGCATTGGCGGCGTGTATTTTGACGTTCCGATCTATATGTATTATGACGATCCGGATCAGGATCTCCATATCTCGCTTGCCCCTGGCTACCAGCTCCTGAACGGTTATCAGTGCGAGCAGGTCGTTCGCTTCCGCCAGAACAACGATGGTACCGGCTACCCGAACGGGGATCTTGGCCGCATTGAAACGCAGCATGCCTTCTTTGCGGCGCTGGCAAAACAGGTGCTTCAGCTCGGCAATATCTCAAATCTGCCGCAGATCATCGGTCTTGTTATAGACAGCACCGATACGAACCTTTCAAGCGGCAACATCGCGTTCTATGCACAGGAGTTCCTGAAGATGAGCATGGACGATATCAGCTTTTACACGCTCCCGTACGATTCCGTCTATATCCGCGGCGGATCGTACGTCAGCATTCAGCTTGAACCGTGGCTGGATATGATTAACACGTATCTTAACCCGTTTACTGTAGACGTGACGGCGGCCAATCTGGATGTGCTCGGCTTTGACGGAACGAACTTCACCTCCACAACCGGCAACATTCCGGATATTTACAGCTTTTATGATTACTTCGCCGGCTGATGTCCGGCGCATACAAAAGAGAAAGGATGCGGCATATGCTCACTTCCAAGGAAATCGCTCATCTTGCGGTAAAAGCGCTGGACGACAAGCTCGCCCGCGATATTCAGATTTTAAAGACCGATAAAGTAACGGTACTGGCCGACTATTTTATCCTCTGCACCGCCGGCAACTCCACGCACGGCAAAACCCTGGCCGACGAGGTAGACAATGTTCTCTCGCAGGCGGGAGAACCGCCGCTGCGCCGTGAAGGTTACCGTTCCGGCGGATGGACGCTGCTGGATTTTGGCTGCGTCGTCGTTCACATTTTCTCCGAAGAAATGCGCTCGTTCTACTCGCTCGATCGCCTGTGGTCGGATGCGGAAAAAATCGACTATAAGGACTTCCTTTAAATAAAAAAGAGGGCAGGGGAGATACCGTCATGGAGAACAATTACGCAGAAATCGAAAAGAAATGGCAAAAATACTGGGTCGAGCATAAGTGCGGCAAGGCCGTTACCGGCTCGGACAAGCCGAAGTTTTACGGCCTGATCGAGTTTCCGTACCCGTCCGGACAGGGACTGCACGTTGGCCATACGCGCCCGTTCACGGCGATGGATGTCATCTGCCGCCGCAAGCGGATGCAGGGCTACAATGTCCTTTTCCCCATCGGCTACGACGCCTTCGGTCTGCCGACGGAAAACTATGCCATCAAGAATCACGTACATCCTTCCATCGTAACGAAGCAGAACATTGCCAACTTTGAAAAGCAGCTGCACATGCTTGGCTACTCGTTCGATTGGGATCGCGTTGTGGATACGACCGACCCTGAATACTACAAGTGGACGCAGTGGATTTTCCTGCAGATGTACAAGAAGGGACTTGCTTATAAAGCCTCTATGCCAGTCAACTGGTGCACAAGCTGCAAGTGCGTCCTTGCGAACGAAGAGGTCGTGGACGGTGTATGCGAGCGCTGCGGCAGTCCGGTTGTCCGCCGCGAGAAGAGCCAGTGGATGCTTGCCATTACAAAGTACGCTGACCGCCTGATCGACGATCTGGACGACGTGGACTTTATCCAGCGCGTAAAGATTCAGCAGCGCAACTGGATCGGCCGCAGCGAGGGCGCAGAGTTCACCTTCGGCACGACACTCGGCGATTCTCTCACGGTGTACACCACCCGCTGCGACACGCTCTTCGGCGTTACGTATATGGTTCTCTCCCCGGAGCACCCGATTCTCGACACGTGGAGGGATAAGCTCTCCAACTGGGACGCCGTGGCGGCCTACCGTGAGGAGGCCGCGCATAAGTCCGATTTTGAGCGCAGCGAGCTCAACAAGGATAAGACCGGCGTCCGACTCGAAGGCGTTCGTGCCGTTAACCCGGCAACGAAGGAAGAAATCCCCATTTTCGTTTCGGACTATGTTCTCATGAGCTACGGCACCGGCGCTGTTATGGGCGTTCCCGGCCACGACCAGCGCGACTGGGAGTTTGCCACAAAATTCGGCCTGCCGATCATCGAAGTCGTGCAGGGCGGCGATATCACCAAGGAAGCCTTCACGCTTAAGGACGATACCGGCATCATGGTAAACTCTGGCTTCCTCAACGGCATGACTGTGAAGGACGCCATCCCCGCTATGAAGAAGTGGGTAACGGACGAAGGCATCGGCCATCCCAAGACGAACTTCAAGCTGCGCGACTGGGTCTTCTCCCGCCAGCGCTACTGGGGCGAACCCATCCCGATGGTAAAATGCCCGACGTGCGGTTGGGTGCCGCTGCCGGAGGATCAGCTTCCGCTTCTGCTCCCGCAGGTAGAGAGTTATGAGCCGACGGACGACGGCGAATCGCCCATCTCCAAGATCACCGACTGGGTCAACACGACCTGCCCGAAGTGCGGCGGCGCTGCGCAGCGCGAGACCGACACCATGCCCCAGTGGGCCGGCTCCAGCTGGTACTTCCTGCG
>CAVIVK010000362.1:0-2820 GCA_963645975.1 Bifidobacteriaceae bacterium
GACCGATGTGGAAAACACGAAGGGCGACGAGGACTATACGAAAAATGCCGACGGCACCATCACCTGGAATGCAAACGGCAGCGATATTTACTATCAGGGACGCACAGACAAGGCGCTGCCGGTGGACGTGAGCGTCTGCTACGAGCTTGACGGCAAAGAGGTAACGCCTGAGGCGCTGGCCGGAGCCTCCGGCCATGTGGCCATTACGTTCCGCTATACCAACAACACAGCCCGCCAGACGGTGATTGACGGGAAAAAGTGCACCATCTACCAGCCGTATGTCATGGTGTCCGGCCTGCTGCTGGATAACGACAAGGCGAGCAATGTGACTGTGACAAACGGCAAGACCGTCAACGACGGCGACCGTACGGTAGTCGTGGGCATGGCTATGCCCGGACTGAACGAAAGTCTCGGCCTGGCCGAGGTTGCCGATGGGAAGATCGAATTTCCCGAAGAGGTGACGATCGAGGCAGATGTGACCGATTTCTCGCTCCTCACAACGCTGACGCTCGCCTCCGGCGACGCGCTCGGTCAGCTGGGGCTGGATGACATTGCGGATCTGGACGATATGGAAGGAAAGATCGGTGAATTGACCGACGGCGCGGGCAAGCTCGTGGACGGTACGGCGGAGTTCAGCGATTATATGAGCCAGCTAAGCGATGCCGCTGACGAGCTCAACGGCGGCGCGGCCGAAGTGGATACGTATATGAACGCTTTGAGCGACGGGCTGAACACGCTGCAATCCGCTGTGACCGACCTGCCGGACGGCGCGGCGAAGCTGCTGGCCGGTACGGAAGCCTTGAGCGGCGCGCTCAAAAGCGGCTACACCGGCGAGGATGCATCCAAATACGGTGTGTACGAGGCGGTTGGCGCCATTGCTGAGGGCGCGACTTCCATCTCCGAGGCGGCCGCGGGCATTATGGACGGTGCTTCCACCATCTCCGGCGCGGCGGGACAGATCGCCGCGGGCGCAGTAAGCGGCGATATGAGCGACACGGCCAACTATGGCATTTACGAAGCGGCGGCCGCCGTGAAGAGCGGCCTGACGGACGCGGCGCAGCAGCTCAGCGAAAATCTCTCGGCGGCCGGCGGCGCGCTGGGGCAGGCGAATGCCTACAGCCAGCAGGCGATGGATGTATTGTCCGGCGTGCTGGCCGCGGGGGAAAACCTGACGGCGGAGCAGCAGGCGGCCATCACCGGTGCCATGCAGGTCGTCGGCGGCAGCCAGCAGTATGTGGCCGCTGTACAGAGCCAGCTGGGACAGTCGCTCGATCTTAGCAGCGCATTTGCCGCGCTCGACAGCATCCAGACCGGCGCGCAGAGCATTCAGTACGCGGCGAGCGAGATCGCTTTGGGCGCTGTGAGCGGCGATACGAGCGATCCGGCCAACTACGGCATCTACGAGGCCGCGGCCGCCGTCAAGGCCGGCGCGGATAAGCTGTATGCTGCGGCCCGTCAGGTCATGACCGGCGTTGACGCCATGACGAACGAGGAAAACCTTGGCGCGATCATCGCGGGGCTCGACGAGCTCAACCGCCAGAGCGGGACGCTCATCGGCGCGGTGGACACGCTGCGCAGCGGCGCAAACTCCCTGCGTGAGGGCACCGGCGCTCTCTCCTCCGGCGTGAGCGAAGCGGACAGCGCCGTGAAGCAGCTCTATGAAAGCAGTCTGGAGCTGAAGGACGGCATGGCGCAGCTCGACAGCGACGGTATCCGCCAGATCGCCGATCTCGTGCAGGGCGAGCTGGAGACGGTGTTCCACCGGCTGCAGGCGGTGCAGGACTATGCCGAGGAGCAGGAAAGCTTCGCCGGCAGCCCCGACGGCGTGGAGAGCAGCGTGAAGTTCATCTATAAGACGGACACGATCAAAAAATGACAACCTATCCCTGTGGTGCGGAAAGTGCCGCAGAACAGAAAAAGCGCGGGAGCCGAATGTGTACGGCTCCCGCGCTTTTGCGCAATTAGAAAAGCGTGCAGACCCACGCGATCAGAGCGCTGGCGGGCAGATAGAGGATAAAATGCCGGATGTGATCTTTCATGTTATACCCGAACTGGTGCGGCCCTACGATGCCCTTGAGCTCCGGGTAAAAATGGGGGAAGAAGTTGGAATGGGTGAGCAGTACCCAGTCAAAGAAGGCAATATCGTAAAGCTCCATGAGATAGAGCATCGCGAGAAACCGCGCAAAGAATTGCCAGAAACCGAAACCGTTTTTCACGCCGTCCCACGCGGCGAGAATGGCCGCGCCGAGAAAAAGCACGAGCGCGAGCGAGACGATGATCCAGCCGACGATATGTGCGCCGGGGAAGCGCTCCGGTTTGTCCGGAATCGCAGCAAGATTTTCCTTCGGCGCGGAGGAGAAAAAGCGCTTGTCCTGAATAAAACCGACCGCGCCATATAAAAGCAGGAAATAGGCTGCGAAGATCATAAGCGTTGCGAGGATCGTTATTTTCATTTCCGGGGACTCCTTAAATTTCGGATTATTTGCCGGGAACCCCTCCGTCTTTTGCCTTCGGCAAAATCTACCTCCCCTATTAGGGGAGGCAAGAGGGTTTTAGCGCAATCCCACTTGGCTCCCCTAATAGGGGAGCTGTCAGCCGTAAGGCTGACTGAGGGGTTCACCTAACGCCCAGCATACCAGAAACCTTCCCGAAAGTCCATAAAAGGCAAAAACCCGCCCGCGCATTTGAATTGCACCCCATTTATTAGACAAGTATGATAAAATACTTGCACTAAGGAATGGGGTGCATTTCTATGCCAAAAGGCGTACCGAACAAACGATACACACCGGAATTTAAAAAGCTGGTCGTAGAAACGATGCA
>CAVIVK010000363.1:0-2748 GCA_963645975.1 Bifidobacteriaceae bacterium
CGCAAGAGCAACATGGCGATTGTTGTGACGAGCCATGTGCCCGACCACCCAATTCTGCTCAACAGCAAGGTTGGCATCCTCGACGGAAGCGGCCATCTCACGGTAGGAAAGAGCGCCGAGATCGTCACCGAGGAGAGCCTCCAGCGTATCTACCATGCGCCCCTGCACATGATCTATATCGACCAGCTCCACCGCAATGCCTGTCTGATTGGCGATCTCCGCGGCGCATCCGATCCACAAGCTATTCGCCCCGGCGAACAGTAAATATTTGAAAGGACATTTTCAAGAAAGGACCCATCCCAATGAAACACGCAAAAATTCTGTCCCTTGTACTTGCACTCGTCATGGTTCTCGGCCTTCTGACCGGCTGCGGCAGCACCGCGGCGCCTGCGGCGACGGAAGAGCCTGCTGTGACGGAAGCCCCGGCCGCGACAGAAGAGCCTGCCGCAGAAGAACCGACAACGATTAAGGTCGTCGATTATACGGGCAACGAGGTGGAGATCCCCGCGCGCGCGGAACACATCGGTGCGATCTATGGCGGCTCTCCCACCTATGTTCAGTTTTTTGATGTTGCCGACCGCGTTGTATGCAGCATGAACACCACGCCCAACTCCTGGCTGAACGAGATCTATCCGCAGTGGAACGAAGCGGGTATCGTCGGTATCGAAAATCCCCGTGACCCCAACGTGGAAGAGCTTGCCAGCATGGGCATCGACCTTGTTTTCTACTGGAGCGACCGCGAAGAGCAGGTCAAAAAGATGAATGAGGCCGGCATTCCGGTCATCGTCGCGACCCCGGTTCTCTCCGAGCTCCCCTCCTCCTTTGAGGAGCTGCGCGACCAGCTTTCCTTTGAGATCATGCTCTATGCCAACTCCTTCGGCGGCGGCGAATATCTTGACAAGGCGAACGAATGGCTCAACTACTATGACACCAAGCTCGCCTATCTAATGGATCGCACCTCTTCCCTGAGCGACGACGAAAAGCCGACGGTCTACTCCATGCGCAACCAGGAAGACGGTCTCCAGTGCTGGGGCAAAGGCTACATTAACTCCTTCATGATCGAAGCCGCAGGCGGACGCTCCGTGACGGCGGACTTTGAGATTACCGGCGGTCAGTTCACCACGGTGACGATGGAGCAGATTGCCGAATGGAACCCTGATTACGTGTTTACCGGCTGGCTCTCGAACACCGAGTGCATTACGAGCAACGAGCAGTGGCAGCCGATCAACGCTGTGATCAACGACCATGTCATTCTCTGCCCGGCGTCCACCTCTACGACAAGCTGGGAGGGCGGTCTGACCGCGCCGCTGTGGGCGATGTTCGTGGCAAAGACGATTCATCCCGACCTGTTTGAGGATTTGGACCTTGTCGCTGAAATCCAGTACTTCTACAAAGCCTTCTACAACTACGACCTGACCGAGCAGGGCGCGGAATGGATGCTCGCCCGCTGCGATGCGCAAGGCAACCCCGCCGCTGCTAACAACCACTAAGCGATGTTCCCCTCCGCCTGATGCGGAGAAATATAAAACGCGGATTTGGCAAAACCAAATCCGCGTTTTTTTTAGAAAGTGCTTCTATCTTTATTCCTGCGTTTTCCCGCCGGTCACGACGGCAACGGAGAAGCTTTTCCCGGCGGCCGTCACAGGACATACCGCCATGCCGACGCCGTAGAGCTTTGTGAGCGTGTCGCTCGTGAGGGCTTTCTCCGGCTCTCCTGCGGCAAGGACGCCGCCGCCCTGCAGGGCAAGCACCTGCGAGGCGTATCGAAACGCCTGATTTGGGTCGTGCGTGGAGAAGATCACCGTGAATCCGTCCCTTGCGAGAGCGCTCACTCGCTCCATCACGAGA
Organism: Bifidobacteriaceae bacterium; assembly: GCA_963645975.1. GTDB lineage: Bacteria > Bacillota > Clostridia > Oscillospirales > Oscillospiraceae > Apopatocola. The sequence goes on from CAVIVK010000363.1 coordinate 1,849, forward strand.
GCGCTGTTGCCGCAGTCGAGATTGGCCGTCGGCTCGTCCATGACGAGGACGCGGGCGTTCTGCACCATGGCGCGCGCCAGCAGCGCGAGCTGCCGCTCGCCGCCGCTCACGCGGCCGGATTCCCGGTGCGCCAGATGCGCGATACCAAGGCTCTCCATTGCTTCGAGCGCCGCGGCCTTGTGCTCCGGCTTTGGCGCATCGAACACGCCGATCTGGTTGGTGAGACCCATCATGACGATCTCGAGCAGCGTATAGTTAAAAGACGGGACGCACGACTGCGGGATATAGGCGATCTCCCGCGCTGCGGCGCGGCGGTCAAGCGTGCGCATGTCCTTGCCGTTTACGAGAATGCTGCCCTCTGTCGGCGTGAGAAAGCCGAGCACGCAGCGGAAAAGCGTGCTCTTGCCAACACCGTTTGGTCCAAGCACGGCAGCAATGTCGCCGTCGGCGGCGGTGAACGTTATATCGTGCAGCACGGGCGTGCTGCCGTAGGAAAAGCCGAGGCGGTTAATTTCAATGCTCACGATCCGCACCTCCCCGCAGAATGAGCCAGACGAACACCGGCGCGCCGACCACGGACGTCAAAATGCCGAGCGGGATCTCCCCCGCCGTGGCGAGACGGGCGATGTTGTCCACGACCATGAGGAACGATCCGCCAAGCAGCATCGATGCCGGGATGAGGCGCTTATAGTCATGCCCGAAGAGCATCCGCGCAAAGTGCGGGATGACGAGGCCGACCCAGCCGATCATGCCGCTCACGGAAACGCAGGCGGATGTGATGAGTGTGGCGCACACAACGATCACAAGACGAAGGCGAGTCGTATGGACGCCGAGACTGCGTGCTTCCTCCTCGCCAAGCGTCAACAGATTGATGCGCCAGCGCAGCAGAAAGAGCGGCAC
>CAVIVK010000364.1:0-2745 GCA_963645975.1 Bifidobacteriaceae bacterium
CATCTATCTCGCCATCACCCGGTTCAACGAGCACTTTGCCATCTTTTACGGTGTCTGCCTCGTGCTCTCCGCCGTTGTTGTCGTCTATCTTGTCAGCCGGGACGGTAACCCTGCGTACAAGATCGCATGGATCATTCCGATCCTTGCGCTGCCGGTGTTCGGCGTGCTGCTCTATCTCGTATTCGGGAAAAACCAGCTCTCGCCGAAGGAAAAGGCGCGGATGTCGTCCGTGGCCGAGCAGTATGAAAAGGCGATGCGCAGCGTTCCGGCGGCGGAACCGGCGCTATCTGAGCACACGGATGCCAAGCGCGTTTCCGACTATCTGCACTGCGTTGCCGACGCGCCGGTATTCACGCACACGGAGACAACGTACCTCCCGGTCGGCGAGGCGTATCTGGAAGCGCTTCTGGCGGAACTGGAAAAGGCGGAAAAATTCATTTTCATGGAGTACTACATCATTGCCCCCGGCCAGATGTGGGACGCCATCCACGAGGTGCTGCGCCGCAAGGCGGAGAGCGGCGTGGATGTGCGCGTGATGTACGACGATTTCGGCTGCATGTACAAGCTGCCGGAGGGCTATGAGGATACGCTTGAGGCCGAGGGCATCCGCTGCTGCGTGTTCAACCGGTTTATCCCCATTCTCTCGTCCCGATTCAACAACCGCGACCACCGCAAGATCTGTGTGATCGACGGAAACGTCGGCTTTACGGGCGGGATCAACTTCTCCGATGCCTATATCAACGTGGTGCAGCGCTGCGGCCACTGGCTCGATGCGGGCGTCATGCTGCGCGGCGAGGGCGTATACGCGCTCACGGCGATGTTCCTATCCATGTGGGACTATACGCGCGGCGTCACGGAGGATTTCACCCGCTACGCGCCGGACACGGCGCTTTGTGATAGCATTGCCGCCCCCGGCTGGGTGCAGCCGTTCGGCGATACGCCGCTCGATAACGAGCCGGTCGGCGAAACGGTGTACATGCATCTCATCAACCGCGCCAAGGACTATGTTTACATCAACACCCCCTATCTCATTATCGACAATGAGATGATCACCGCGCTGACCGCCGCGGCAAAGTCCGGCGTGGATGTGCGCATTATCACCCCCGCTGTCAGCGACAGCGCTCTTGTGCATGAAATGACGCGCTCCTACTATGAAACGCTCATTCTCGCGGGCGTAAAGATTTACGAATACACGCCCGGCATGGTGCATGCCAAAACGTTCATCGCGGACGATCAAAGCGCCGTGGTCGGAACGATCAATCTCGATTACCGCAGCTTGTATCTCCACTTTGAGTGCGGCGTGTGGATGTATGAGACCCCCGCCATCGCCGACATGAAGGCGGAATACCTTGCCGAACTCGAAAAGAGCGAGCGGATCACCGAAGAGCGGTGTTTGCAGCAGCGCCGCGGAAGACGGCTTCTCCGCGCCGTGCTGCGCACGCTCGCGCCGCTATTTTAATAGCGCTCCATGTATCCGGCTTTCCCATTCCCTTGGTAAGCCGGATTTTTTCCTGCAAAAATCGCTCTTGCAATGCGCCTCTCCGGTTTGGTATACTGACTTGTCCGAAAATAGAAACAGGAAAGGAATAAGCACTATCATGTGGTTTTGGTTTGCGCTCATCGCTCTTCTCTGCTGGAGCGGCTCCGATCTTTTTTCCAAGATCGGCTGCCAGGACAGCAGCGACAAATACAGTCATCTCAAAATGGTTATGGCCGTCGGTCTCGTCATGGGACTGCATGCCGCCTATGAGATTTTCATTGGAAAAGTCGGCATCACATGGGAAATCATTCTTATGTATCTCCCCGTCTCGATGCTCTACATTCTTTCGATGGCCATCGGATACATAGGCCTCCGGTACATAGAGCTCTCCATCTCCTCCCCGATCTGCAACAGCTCCGGCGCGCTTGTGGCCGTGCTCACCCTCATCACCGTCGGCATCGGCGACGATCTGCCGCCGCTCGCGCTCGTGGCCGTGGCGCTCGTGTGCATCGGTGTCATCGCGCTCGGCATCACGGAATCCAACGAGGACGAGGAACTGCGCCGCGCCCGGCAGGATGAGTCCAACCGGCATTATGCCAAAAGCTGGCTCGCCATTGCGCTGCCGGTGATCTACTGCCTGCTCGATGCGCTCGGCACGTTTGCCGACAGCCGCGTGCTCGAAAAGCTCGGCGAAGAGCTGGCGGATGCCTGCAATGTCGCCTATGAGCTCACGTTTCTCGTGATGGGCATCGTGTGCGCCATCTACGTTCTCGGAATCAAAAAGCAGCGCCTGATTCCCAAGCAGGAGGGGCCGAAGTATCTCGGCGCCGTATGCGAGACGATCGGCCAATTCTTCTACATCTACGCGCTGGCCGATACCGAGCACGTTGCCTTTGCCGCGCCGATCATTTCGTCCTACTGCGTGGCGAGCGTCATTTGGGGGCGAATTTTCCTCAAGGAAAAACTCTCGAAAAAACACTATGCCTGCATCGCGCTCGTCGTAGCAGGTATCGTGATCATGGGAATCCTGGATATTTGATAAATAACCCATCTTGATTAACAATGCCGGAACGAACTCGTTCCGGCATGTTTTTTTTGTGAAAAAAGCCACTTGCTTTGCCCATTTAAAGTGCTATAATGCAAAGCATAAGAGAAAGGCGAAAATGCCTTAGAAAAAGGAGCCAAGAACCATGAAAAAAGCACTTGTCATTCTCCTCACGCTGGCGATGGTACTCTCCCTCGCCGCATGCGGAAGCGCACCGGCG
>CAVIVK010000365.1:0-2728 GCA_963645975.1 Bifidobacteriaceae bacterium
TTACGATTCTGTGTGGGATGTGCTGCAGGAGGTCGAAGACGAGCTCTTTTCCACGACCTATTCCATCAAGCGCGATTATCTCAACGGCATGGCGTCGCGCGATCCGATGGATATCTCTCATGATGTACTCCGGCATCTTGTGAGCAGCGGAGATCTGATCGAAGCGTTGACCAGCCACGGCGGAGATCAGGCGTATCTTGCTACATGGACGGAGCAGATCCGAAACCAGATCGAGATTTGGAGCGGAAAACCGCTGAAGGAAGACAGCATTGAGGCGCAGCTTTATGCGGAATTCGCTATCGGCGGCATCCAGCGGATGATCCATGCGTGGAGCCTCCGCAAGGAGGAGATAAGCTCCGAGCGAATCATCGCGCTTTTCGATACGGTACATCAAGGCATTCAGCAGGTGTACCAGAAAATTGATTGATGCTGGACAGCTTTGCTTTTGGTGTGCTTGCCTTGCGCCCCTGCAGATGGTACGCTCTATGGCGAGGTGACGAACATAATGAAAGTGATATCCTTCCGCTCCAACGGAGCTGAAATATATGCCAGAGAATATGGGCAGGGCGAGCCGGTGGTGATGATCCACGGCGCGTGCGTAGACAGCGATTTCTTCGCGGATACCGCCGCGCTGCTTGGCCGTTGGTTCACCGTATATACCTACGACCGCAGAGGCTATGGGCGCAGCGAAAAGGGCGCGGATGATCATTCTATCGCCGCGCAGGCAGAGGATGCGGCGGCCCTGATCCGAAAGATCGGCGCGCCGTGCCATATTATTGCGCACAGCGGAGGAACGGCGATCGCCATGGAGCTGGCTGGGCAGCACTCGGAGCTTGTGCGGCGAATCGTTCTCCACGAGCCGGTGGACGCAGGCTGCCGCGACGAGAAAAGCGACACAGCGAAAATGCTGCGCGAGATCGGCGAGAGCATTCGCGCGAGGAAATACAACAAAGCGATGTGTCAGTTCCTGCCGCTTCTTGGCGCGAAGGACCCGCGGGCGCGCGCCGCAACGGAGGACGAGCTGCTGCACATGGGGCAGAACTGCCGCTGTTTTGTTGAATACGAGTTTTTCGAGGTGTTTTCCTATGCCGCTGATGCTTCCGCGCTTCGCGGCAGAGGCATTTCGATCGGCCTCGGCGAGGACAGCCGGGGTACCCATCGCGAAACGGTAGCGAAGGGACTCGCGGAAAAACTGGGCGCTCCGCTGATCGCGTTTCCCGGCGGACACAACTGTGCTTTCGATCTGCCGCGGGAATTCGCGTGGCTCACTTGCGGGATATTGCAGAGTTAAAAATGGGAGGCATCCGCCGCGGCGGATGCCTCCCATTTTATCTTTGCAGCAATACTATGCAGCAATACTATAATATAAAAAATGCAACATATTTCAAAAAACTTCATTACTAGCTGCTGCGCCGAAAGCACAATTTTCTTATTCTGTCTACGGGCGGATGCCGTATGTGCAATAGACAGTTTTTCGTTTCTGTGTTTGCCGCGGCTTTCCGTTGTTGTTATGGTTTAACAAGAATGTTTTCGATATCAACGGAAGGGGATTATAACCGATGATTTACAGCAGCTTTGAGGAAATTAAACAGCACCTGGTGGATCAAGGGATTAAAAAAAAGATCGTTTTGTGCGGAGCCCAGGACGATATTGCCTTGCAGGCCATTGTCCGCGCAAGGCGGGACGGAATCATCGACGCCGTCCTGATCGGCGATACTGCCAGGATCCTTCCCATGCTGGATGAAATGGGGGAAAGCTCCCGGGATTATGAGATCGTCAACGAGTCGCGGGAGATTCTCTCCGCTACCAAGGCCATCCGGATGGTACGCGAGGGCGCTGCCGACATTCCGATGAAGGGATTGATGCAGAGTTCCTCTTATCTGATGGCGATCAAAAATCCCGCCGGCGGTTTGATGGACCCCGACGCCATGCTCAATGAGGCCACCGCATTTTATTACCGTGACCAGAAAAGGATATTGATCGCCGGCGACTGTGCGATCAACGTTGCGCCGACGCTTGAAGAAAAGGCAACGATCATAAGGAACCTTATTCAGCTTGCCCGGGTGTTCGGCTGCGAAGAAGTGAAGGTCGCCGCGGTCTCCGTGCTGGAAAAGACGGATCCTTCCATTCCCAGCACCGTTGACGCCGCGGCGCTTGCCGGAATGGACTGGGGGGAGAACGTTTTTGTGGAAGGCCCCTTTGCGCTGGATAACGCACTGGATCCGGAAGCCGCCCGGCACAAGGGCATTCAGAGCAATGTGGCCGGCGCTGCCGATGTTTTGCTGATGCCGGATATTCATGCAGGCAACATTCTGCACAAAGCCATCCACTTCTTCGGTCATTTTCCCTTTGCCAGCATCACCTGCGGCACCCGGACGCCCTGCATCTTCAACAGCCGCACTGACGACGCCGAGGCAAAATATAACTCCATTCTCTCCGCAGTTCTGCAGTCTCTGTGAGGTGAACTTTATGAAAAAGATATTTGCTGTCAATCTCGGTTCCACCTCCACCAAAGTTGCCTATTACGAAGACGACATCTGTGTCTGCAAGGATTCCATCGCTCACTCTGCCGAGGAAATCCGAAAATTCCCCAGCGTGTTCGCGCAGACGGATATGCGGAAAGCCACGATCCGGCAGTATATGAAGGATCACTCCATTTGTCTGGAGGAACTGGATGCGTTTGTCTCCCGCGGAGGGCAGACCGAGCCCATCGTAAGCCGTGTTTATG
>CAVIVK010000366.1:0-2701 GCA_963645975.1 Bifidobacteriaceae bacterium
GCTCAACAACGCCGGGTTCGGCATTTCCGGCGCGGCGGAATTCACGTCCGTCGAGGAGGCCAAGCGCCAGCTGGAGGTCAATTTCTGGGGCATGGTGCGCGTCACGCGCGCGGTGCTGCCCGTGATGCGCGCGCAGCGCAGCGGGCGGATCGTGAATACGAGTTCCGTCGCCGCCGTGACCCCCATCCCCTTCCAAACCTATTATTCCGTTTCCAAGGCCGCGATAAACTCGTTTACGATGTCCGTCGGCAATGAAGTTCGCCCTTACGGCATCCGCATCAGCGCCGTGATGCCCGGCGACACCCGCACCGGCTTCACCGATGCCCGCGCACGCAGCTTTGCCGGGGACGAGGAATACGGCGGGCGCATCTCACGCAGCGTTGCGAAAATGGAAAAGGACGAACGCGGCGGTGTGCCCGCCTCGGTCGTCGGCGCGGCGCTGGGCCGCGCGGCGCTCTCAAAGAGCCGGAAGGTATTTTATACCGTCGGCTTTGTCTATCAGCTTGTCATCTTTCTCATGCGGCTGCTGCCCTCGACGGCGGCCAACGCCATTCTCGGCAAAATGTACGCCAACTAAAACTACCCCGAAAGGAGTTATCCCATGAACGAACAGGAAGCCAAACGCCTTTGTGAGCTGCGCGAGCTCGTGCGCGAAACCTTCGCGCAGACGCTGATGATCGACACGGACGCGATCTCTGACACCGCCGACTTCTTCGACGAGCTCGGCGGCGACAGTCTCGATAGTCTCGATGTGGCAGTACATCTCGAAGAGATCTGCGGCGAGCGCGTGCCGGAGGAGGAATACGCCCTCTGCCGGTGCGTGGAGGACGCGGCGCTTCTGCTGCTGCGCCTAGAGCAGGGCGGCGCGCCGGAAGCCGTGCCGGAGGAGAAATCCGCCGTCACGCCGATCACACGTTTTGAGGATACACCGGAGTACGCCGCTTTTCAGCAGCGCCTGCGCACGGCGGACGAGACCGGCAACCCGTACTTTCTCTGCAACGATTCGCCGCTGCGCGACACCTCGCTCCACGACGGGCGCGAGATATTGAACTTCAGTTCCTACAACTATGCCGGTATGTCCGGCCGTCCGGAAACGGTCAAGGCGGCGCAGGAGGCCGCCGCGCACTACGGGTGCAGCGCCTCGGCCAGCCGTCTGCTCGGCGGTGAAAAGCCCATCCACAAAGCGCTCGAAGAGGCCATCGCCGCGTGGAAGCACACCGAGGACGCCGTTGTGCTCGTCGGCGGACATTCCACGAACGTGACGATCGTCGGCAACTTCTGCGGCAAGGGCGATCTCATTATTTATGACGCGCTCGCGCACAACTCCATCCACGAGGGCACGCGCCTCTCGGACGCCGAGAGCCGCCCGTTCCCGCACAACGACACCGCCGCGCTCGAAACCATTCTCCGCTCCTGCCGCGATAAATACGCCAAGGTGCTCATCGTCGCCGAGGGCGTATACAGCATGGACGGCGACATTGCCCCCGTGCCGGAGCTCGTGCGCATCAAGAAGGAGTACGGCTGCTTTCTCATGATCGACGAGGCGCACTCGGCGTGCGTGCTCGGCAAAACCGGCGGCGGTGTGGACGAATACTTCGGTCTCGCCGGAGACGATATCGATATTAAAATGGGCACGCTCTCCAAGGGGCTCGGCACCTGCGGCGGGTATCTCGCGGGAAGCCATGCGCTCATCGAGTATCTGCGCTATAACCTGCCGGGGTTTGTGTTCTCCGTCGGCATCTCGCCCCCGCTCGCCGCAGCGACGCTCGAGGCCATCCGCCTTTTGCAGGACGATCCCTCCATCATGGAAGACCTGCACCGGAACATCCGCTGCTTCCGCGAGGAGGCGCACAAGCGCCATTTCAACACCTGTCTCGCAGGCGAGACGGCCATTCTGCCGATCCTCGTCGGGCGCGACGAGGACGCCTTTGCGCTCTCGATGGCGCTTCTAAAGCGCGGCGTGTTCGCGCCCTCAGCGGTCTACCCCGCCGTGCCGCGCGGCAAGGCGCGGCTGCGCTTCTGCGTCATTTCCGAGCACAAGAGCGAGCAGATCGTAACGGCGCTCGACACCTTGCAGGAGGTTGCCGCCGAGCTCGGCATTAAGCTGCCGGAGTAATTGTGCCTATCAAAGGGAAGCGCTCTTCTCTCCCTCCGTCAAAAACTTCGTTTTTGCCACCCCCGCCCCCCTCTCTGCCGCCTTCGGCGGCATCTCTCCCCGCCGGGGAGAGTCTGCCCTCGTCAGAGAGAGGTGTTTTTATAAGGCCCCCTCTGACGAGGGGGGCTGGCAGCGGCAGAGCCGCTGACTGGGGGAGAGAACGCAATTCGGCCTGCCGCCGGGTTGTACCGGCGGCGCTCTTCTGTTATAATCGGGGCATAACCATGCGAAAGGCGGCGGTTTTATGCTGGAAAAAATGATCCGCTCCCAGACGGCAAAGCAGGAGCAGCAGCTCGAGAGCTTTCTCGCGCGGCACGACGCGGCAAACCCGTTCCCGGAGGATGTTCTCCTTACGGCGGACGTGGATTATATGGGCGACGCTCAGCCCTGCCACCGGATGGATGTATTCCGCCCGCGCGAGGCAACGGAAGCCCTGCCTGTGCTCGTGAACATCCACGGCGGCGGGTTTCTGCTTGGTAAAAAGGAGGCCAACCGTCTCTTCTGCGCGGACATGTGCCGCCGCGGCTTTGTTGTGTTCTGCCTCGA
>CAVIVK010000367.1:0-2683 GCA_963645975.1 Bifidobacteriaceae bacterium
CCGCAGGGCGATGCGGAGGAAGTCCCTTCAGCCGAGAGCAAGAAAGAGCGCAAGGCCCGCCTTAAAGCGGAGAAGGCCGAGCGCAAAGCCCGTCTCAAGGAGAAAAAGGCCGAGCGCAAGCGCGGGGATAAGCTGCTCAAGAGCAAGTCGACTCCGGAGGAGGAAAAGGAAACCATCCGCGAAAAGCGGGCGGCTGACGCCGCCGAGTCCGCGCGCAGGGTCGCCGAGGCGAAAGACGCTACAACCGCCCGCGCACCGATGGAGCGCATCATGGCCTTCACCGGTATCGGGAATGGCTTTATCGAGTACGGTGGGAAATACTTCGGCGCGGTGCTGGAGATCCCCGCGGTGGAGTTCCGTTTTTTCAGCAAATTCCGCCGCACGAACGCTATCGAGGGCGGCTTGGGCCGCGTTCTGCGCACGATCAACGCCGAATATTCCGCGAACATCATCAAGATCGAGCGGCCGATCAAGTATGACCGCTATCTGGAGATGGAGTACGGGCGGCTGAACGACCTGAAGTCGTCCTATGAAAACGGGATGCTCACGGAGCTGGAGTACAAGGCCCGCGTCGAGATCATGTACGACCGTATCAACGACGTGCGCTCACTCTGCTCTGATGATAAGGTCATCGAGCCGTTCTACTATTTGGTGCTCTTTGAGAGCGACAAGCGCCAGCTAAGCAATCAGATCGACACGGCGGCCGCCACGCTGCGCGCGGCGGAGATGTCCCCCAAGCGTCTGAACGACAAGGAGCTGGCGGTATTCCTGAAATACACCAACGAGCTTGATTTCGACGAGCACGACGTCGAGCGCGTCGCGCCGGGAGATCTCGCCCGCTGGGCCATGCCGCAGACCGTGGACGTAAAGGCCTGCACGGTGGAGGTCGATCACATCGTCACGCACAATATGCGCATGGTGACTTATCCTACCGTAGTCGGGGACGCATGGCTCGCGGGCGTCATGTCCATGCCCGGAACGAAGGTCGTGGTCAAGTGCCGCCCGATGGAGCGCGGCAAGGCCATCCGAGGCATCGACCGCTCTCTGCAGGAGCTGCGTGGGCAGTATATGGCGACCGGAGTGGACTCCCGCCGCATTGAGTTACAGGGCCATATCGAAACGCTGGGCGAGCTGCTCAGCACGCTCCAGCAGGACAATGAGTCGCTGCTGGAGGTGAACATATATGTGACGGTCTACGACATTGCCGCCACACGCGCCGATCACTCCATCGTTCAGCCTCCGAGGTCTGACCGCACGGTGATCGCCAACATGAAAAAGACGGTGCGCCGCTATTATCAGGAGAACAGCTTCCGCCTCAACAACATGGAATTTGACCAGATGCAGGCCTTTGTCGGCTCGCAGGTCAGCGGCTACGACCCCATGCTGCATCAGAGCCGCGGTATTCCGAGCAATTCGCTCGCCGCGTGCTTCCCGTGGGTGTACGCTCACGTTTCCGACGTGGGCGGCATCAAGCTCGGCAGCAGTCAGGGCGTGCCGGTCTTTATCGACTTCTTCCGCCGCGACAGCGAGCGTGTCAACTCCAACATGGTCATCGTGGGTAAGTCCGGTTCCGGTAAGTCCTACGCCACCAAGAGCCTGCTGACCAATCTTGCCGCCGAGGACTGCAAGATATTCATTCTCGACCCCGAGAACGAATACACCGAGCTGGCAGATAATCTGCACGGCAAGTTCATCAACGTGGGCAACGCGCAGTTCGGGCGGCTCAATCCCTTCCACATCATCACGGCGCTGGACGATGACGAGGCGGACGAGTCCACTGTCTCCGGCAGCTATGCCACGCACCTGCAATTTTTGGAGGAGTTCTTCCGTCAGATTTTGCCGGACTGCGATAAGGATGCGATGGAGTACCTCAACAGTCTCATCGACCGGATGTACACGAACCACGGCATCACGGGCGAGACGGATCTCAGCCGCCTGCGTCCGGAGGATTACCCCATATTCGACGATCTGTACGACGCGGTGCTCTCCGAGTTCCAGCAGACGGATAATGAGTATATCCGCACAATTTTGCGCACGCTGATGAACTACGTGGCGAAATTCTCCACCGGCGGGCGCAACGCCAACATCTGGAACGGCCCATCCACCGTGACCACCGACGAGAATTTCACGGTGTTCAACTTCCAGAGCCTAATCTCCAACCGCAACAGTACCATCGCCAACGCGCAGATGCTGCTGGTGCTCAAGTACATCGACAACGAGATCATCAAAAACCGCGATTACAACACAAAATACGGTCTGCACCGCAAGATCGTGGTCGTCATCGACGAGGCGCACGTTTTCATCGATGCCAAGTTTCCCGTCGCGCTGGACTTCATGTTCCAGTTGGCCAAGCGTATCCGTAAGTATAACGGTATGCAGATCGTTATTACACAGAACATCAAGGACTTTGTCGGCAGCGAGGAGATCGCCCGCAAGTCCACCGCCATCATCAACGCCTGCCAGTACAGCTTTATTTTCGCGCTGGCGCCCAACGACATTCAGGATCTCTGTCGGTTGTACGAAAAGGCCGGCGGCATCAACGAGGTCGAGCAGGAGCAGATCACCACGGCTCCGCGTGGTCAGGCGTTTACAGTTATGAGTCCTACCAGTCGTTCAACCTTCCGTGTAGAGGTGCCTGAGGACGTTGTTGCCATGTTCCAGGAGCGCGGCTATCGGAGCCGGT
>CAVIVK010000368.1:0-2657 GCA_963645975.1 Bifidobacteriaceae bacterium
CCCTGCGCGAGATCGTCGCGGTGCGCCTCGCCGAGTGCGACGGCGAAACGGGCGTTTCCATTTATGAGAAAGAATAAACATTTATAAAGGAGAGAACGATTATGACAAAGAAACAAATCGGATCCGAACCCATTTACGATGCGCGCTCCCTCGGCACGCCGCGCATGCTGGTGCTCGGACTGCAGCACATGTTTGCCATGTTCGGCGCGACCGTCCTTGTCCCGGCGCTCACCGGTCTGGACGTCGCCACCACGCTGCTCTTCGCCGGTCTCGGCACGCTGCTCTTCCATCTGCTCGCCAAGGGTAAGGTCCCCGCGTTCCTCGGCTCCTCGTTCGCGTTCATCGGCGGCTATCAGGCCATCGCCCCGAACAAGGAACCCGAACTGCTTGTCTACGCCTGCGTCGGCGTTGCGGCGGCGGGTCTCATGTACGTTGTCCTCTCCGCTCTCTTCAAGGCTTTCGGCGTGAAGAAGGTCATGCGCTTCTTCCCCCCGATCGTCACCGGCCCGATCATCATCGCCATCGGCCTGACGCTCTCCTCCTCCGCCATCACCAACTGCTCCGCCAACTGGCTCGTTGCCGTCGTCGCCATCGCGATCGTCATCGGCTTCAACATGTGGGGCAAGGGCATGACCAAGATCATCCCCATCCTGCTCGGCGTCCTCGGCTCCTACGTCTTCGCGCTGATCGTTGATCCCGCCGCCCGCGCCCATGTTGTTGAAACTGTCGGCCAGGCCGCCTGGATCGGCTTCCCGATCTACGGCGAGCGCACCGTGTTCTCCCTGTTCTCCGCCGCCGACTTCAACAGCGGCCTTCTCGTGAGCGCCATCTTCACGATCGTCCCGCTCTCTCTCGCCACGATGGTCGAGCACATCGGCGACATCTGCGCCATCTCCTCTACCGTTGAAAAGAACTACATGGTCGACCCCGGCTTCCACCGCACGCTCCTCGGCGACGGTCTTGCAACCTCTCTCGCCGCGCTCTTCGGCGCTCCCGCAAACACCACCTACGGCGAAAACACCGGCGTGCTCGCCCTGACCCGCGTGTACGACCCCGCCGTCATCCGCATCGCTGCGGTGTTCGCGATCGTCGTGTCCTTCTGCCCGAAGTTCTCCGCTCTCGTCTCCGCTATGCCCACCGCCACGATCGGCGGCGTGTCCCTCGTCCTCTACGGCATGATCTCCGCGGTCGGCGTGCGCAACGTCGTGGAAAACAAGGTGGACTTCTCCAACACCCGCAACATCATCATCGCCGCGCTCATCCTTGTCCTCGCGATCGGCATCACCTACACCGCCCCCATCCAGATCGGCATCGTGAGCTTCTCCGGTCTTGCGGTCGCCTCCATCGTGGGCATCGTGCTCAACGCCATTCTGCCCGGCAAGGACTACGAGTTCGTGCAGGAAGACAAGGGTTCCACCTCCGTGGACTTCAAAGTGTGATATCTCTCCGCCTCTCTTAAATATCTTCCCTGTAAAGGGAGACGCGCCGTACAAACGGCGCGTCTCTCTTTTTGCCGATTCGGGCGTTGCCTTTTTTATCGAAGCGTGATAACATAGTTTTGTATGGAGTGTGATGATCATGGAAGCGATGGACAAACTGCAAAGGGAATGCCTCTCTTGCCGGGACTGCCCGCTTTCGCAGGGGCGGCACAATGTCGTATTCGGCGTCGGCGATCCCGAAAGCGAGCTGATGTTCATCGGCGAGGGGCCGGGCGAACAGGAAGATTTGCAGGGCGAGCCGTTTGTCGGCCCGGCGGGAAAACTGCTGGACGATATGCTGGAAATGATCGATCTTGACCGCTCACGCGTTTACATCGCGAACGTCGTCAAGTGCCGTCCGCCGCACAACCGTGATCCTCTCAACGAGGAGCAGGCGGCGTGCCGCCGCTGGCTGGATGCGCAGCGCGATCTGATCCGTCCGAAGCTTATCGTATGTCTCGGGCGCATCGCCGCGATGGCCATCATCAAGCCGGACTTTCGCATCACACGCGAGCATGGCCAATGGTTCGACATCGAAAGCGCCCGCGCCATGGCAATCTACCATCCATCCGCGCTGCTGCGCGACATCACCAAGCGCCCGGAAACGTTTGCCGATCTGCGCTCGCTTCGCAGCGAGGCCAAGCGCGTCTGCGAGCGGCTCTACAATTAATAACTCATTAAACGGAAAGGCATTTTTATGAGCGAATTTCAGCCCATCGGGCTGCAGCACAAACCTTATTTTGACGAAGCTCTCGCCTGGGAGGATTCGAAAAGCTCCTCGGACAGCTTCGGAAATGTATTTCTCTGGGACATTCTCTGCCGGCGCAACGTTGCGCTTCTCGGCGAGCGGCTCGGCATCGAGTACCTTTGTTCCCGCGGCGCATTCTACGCCTATCCCTCCGGCCGAGGTGAGCTTGCCCCCGCGATTGAAATACTTCGCGCACGCGCTGCGGAGCATGAACGTCCGCTCTATCTCAAGGGCGTAACCGCGCCGCAGCGCGCCGCGCTGGAAGCGGCCCTGCCGGGACGATTCCGCTTTTTTGAAGACCGGGACGATGCAGATTATATCTATTCCGTTGAATCGTTCGCAACGCTTTCCGGGAAGAAGCTCCACGGCAAACGGAATTTCTGCAACCGGTTCGAAAGCGCGCACGACTGGCATTACGAGGTTCTCTCTCC
>CAVIVK010000369.1:0-2622 GCA_963645975.1 Bifidobacteriaceae bacterium
GCCGACGCGCGTTTCATATCCCTCCGGCAGCGAGAGGATGAAGTCATGGATCGACGCTAGCCGGCACGCCTCTTCGATCTCGGCGTGCGCCGCATCGGGTCGGGCGATGCGGAGGTTTTCCTCGATCGTCTCGTCGAAGAGATACGTCGTCTGGCTCACCATCGTCACGTTGTCGAGAAGACTGGCCGTTTCGATTGCATCGATGTCCGCGCCGTTATAAAGAATTTCGCCGCTCTGCTTCTGCCAGAAGCGGAGGAGCAGCTTGAGGAACGTGGACTTGCCGCAGCCGGATTCGCCGACAATGCCGACGATCTCGCCCTTTTCGGCGTACATCCATACATCGCTCAGCACGTTCGTCACGCCGTCGTAGGAGAATGTGACACCGTCCGCAGAGAGATGGGCAAAGTCGTCGATCTTCTCTCCCTTCTCCACCTCGCGCACGGCGCTTTCCTCTTCCAGAAGATCGAGCACCCGCTCGCCCGAGGCGAGCGTCTGCGTGAGATTGCCCGGCAGCGCCGAAATGGCAATGACCGGCCCGAACGATCCGAAAAGCGCCGTGACGCCAAGGAGCATCGCGCCGGGCGTAAGCGCACCTGTCACGGTGAGCGCCGTCCCCACGGCAAGCCCCGCAAGGATGAAGAGCGACACGCAAAGCTCCGTCCCCGCAGCGGCGCGAGCCGTTTCGTGCTTCATTTTCTTTGTCTCGGCAAGAAGCACCTCCGAACGCCGGCCAACTTCCGCGGCGCGCTGCGCGCCCGCATTATGGAGAACGATGTCCCGAATGCCGCGGATGCTATCGAGAAAATACGCGCTGAACGAAGAAAACTCCGCGCGGTAGGCCTGTCCCGCGGCGCGCACACGCCGGGAGAATACCAGCGGGACAAGAACCCCGATGGTAACATACCCCGCCGCCGCAACGAGCGCCAGATACCAGCTCGATACGCAGCCGATAAACACCGTCATCCCCACAGACAGCGCCGCCGCAATGCAGATTGGTGAGATGGTGTGCGCATAGAACACCTCCAGCGTTTCAATGTCGGAGGTGATCATCGCAATGATGGCGCCCTTCTGCCGGGTTTCCAGCTTTGCCGGACAGAGCCGGCGCAGCGCCGTGAAGATCTTGTCGCGCAGTACCGCCAGCAAACGGAAGGCAATATAGTGGTTGCCGTACTGCTCAGCAAACCGGAGCAGGCCGCGCAGCACGCCGCAGCCGACGGCCAGCGCAATGAGCGCGCCATAGGAAAGGGAGATGTCGTCGCCGAGTGCCTTGGCGATGGCCGCAGCGCCCGAGAGCGTTACGCCCATGGCGCACAGAAAGCCCGCCGTGCCGTTAATTACGGCGAGCAGCATAATGTACGCAAGCGAACCGAGCAGAACGATGAGCTGTGCCATAATCTTCGCGCCGCTGCGGCGCGGTTTCGTTGTCGTATTCATTCCTCGTCCTCCCGATATCCCTCTTCGAGCGCTTTCTGCGCCGCATAAAGCTTTGCATAACCGCCGCCGGAGGCCATGAGCGCGGCGTGCGTGCCGCACTCGGTAA
The DNA here is from genome assembly GCA_963645975.1 of Bifidobacteriaceae bacterium. Taxonomy (GTDB): domain Bacteria; phylum Bacillota; class Clostridia; order Oscillospirales; family Oscillospiraceae; genus Apopatocola. Next base: position 1,541 of record CAVIVK010000369.1, read on the forward strand.
CCCTGCCCGATTCCATCGCGTAAATTTTCTCCGCCGGAACAACGTTTGCAAGCCGGTGCGAAATGAGAATGACCGCCTTTTCCTTTGCAAGCGCGGCAACGGCCTTCATAATAATCTCTTCGCTTTCGATATCAATGTTGCTCGTAGCCTCGTCCAGAAGGTAAATATCCCGCTCCGCCGTGAGATTCACCGCGAGCGCGAGCCGCTGCTTCTGCCCGCCGGAGAGATTGGCGGCATCCTCGGCAACAACCTTGTCCAGCCCGCCGTTTTCCCGCACAAACGCCGCGAGATTCACCGCCTCGAGCGCCGACCAGATGGCCTCGTCCGTTACGGCGGCGTTGGCAAGACGGAAGTTAGCGCGGATGGTGTCGTTAAAAATATGACTGCCGCAGCTCACCACCGCGAGACGGGCATAGTAGCTCTCCCGGGAAAGGCTCTCCATGTCCGCTCCGCCGAGCGTAACACGCCCGCTCTGCGGCCGGAGCGCGCCGGTCAGAAGATTCACGACCGTGGACTTGCCGCACCCGGACGGCCCGACGATCGCCGTCATACCGGTGCGGGGAAAGGCCATGGATACGTCGTGCAGCACATCGCGCTGTCCGTCGTAGGAAAACGAAACGTTTTCCAGCCGCAGTTCGCCCGGCTGTGCCCCCGTGCTGCCCCATGCCGGCTCCGGCTCATCGAGCAGAGAGAGAATCTTTCCGCCCGCACTCACGCCGTTCATCGCCACATGGAACGCCGCGCCGAATGCGCGCAGCGGCAGGAAAAACTCCACCGCCGTCAAAATCAGAAAGAGCGCGGCAAACGGCGAAAGCCCCCGGTGCAGCACACCCGTCACCGCCACGGCGATGCCGGCGCCCGCGCCGCCGTAGGCCACAAGATCCATGATCGTTGTGCTCGCAAGCTGCATGGTGAGCACCTTCATCGTGATGCGGCGAAATTCTTCGCTCGTTTCATTCATCTTTTTCTGCCGCGCGGCGTCGGCGCGGAAAATTTTGAGTTCCCGCATCCCCTGCACGCTATCGAGAAAGGCGTCGCCCATGGAGGTATACTTGCCCCAGTATTTTGCAAAGATCTTCTTG
>CAVIVK010000370.1:0-2603 GCA_963645975.1 Bifidobacteriaceae bacterium
GATCGGAAAGCGGTATCAGGATCTGAACCTCGTGGTCGTTATGCTCGGCGGCGGAATCAGCGTGGTGGCACATAAAAAAGGCCGCATGATCGACGGCCCCGACGCTCTGGAGGGCGAAGGCCCCTTCTCCAACAACCGCTGCTGCTCCGTCCCTGTAGGGGCGCTTGTCAAGCTGTGTTACTCTGGCAAATATGATCTGCCCGGTATGATGCGGCACATCAACGGTGAGGCTGGCCTTGTCGCTTATCTCGGAACGACGGACATCCGCGAGATCGAGCGCCGCATCCGGGAAGGCGATCGCCATGCGGAAGAGGTTTTGGATGCCATGTGCTACCAGACGGCCAAAGATATCGGCGCTTATTCCATAGTGCTCTGCGGCGACGTAGATGCGATTCTGCTCATCGGCGGAATGGCAAACTCTGCGTTCATTACCGAGCACATCACCTCCCGTGTCAAATTTCTGGCACCGGTCGTTGTTCTCCCCGGCGAGCGGGAGATGGAATCCCTTTGTCTCAGCGCCTTTGACGCTCTCTGCGGAAAAGAATCCATCCGCATTTTCACTCCCAAAGAATCCCTGTGATCTTCCTGTCTCCCGAAGGTTTTGCTTCGGGAGGCAGTTTTCGCTGCCCCGGCCGGCGATAGACAGAAATCCAAAACTGTGCTTGCTGCCATGGAGCAATTCCGATACTTTAATGTCGAAGAGGCGGGACCGGTACCGACGATTCAAATTGTTTACTAAGAGAGGGCGAACAATCTGTGAAAAATGAGAGAAAACACCCTGCAATCCATTATGTTGTCAGTCTCTGTCTTGCCATTGGGCTGAGCCTCATTCCTTCCACCGGAACTATCACCGGCTATGGACTGGTGGTGCTTGGCGTTCTGATCGGCGTCGTTTATGCCTGGGCTCTGAATCTGAAGCCCTGGATCGCCGTCATCCTTTTGATTTACTATGCCCTGCGCGCCGACGTGAGCTTTACCGCCTCCGTTTTCCCGAGCGTTATCGGCAATGCCTCTCTGTGGACCTGTATTTTCTGCTTTGCCTTTGTTTACGGTCTGCAAAAATCCGGACTCGTGGAATACCTTACAACAAAGCTTATGCGGCTCCCGCTTGTGCGGAAGGGGCCTTATGCGCTCATGTTTGTCATCTGCCTGACGACGTATGTCACCTGCTCGCTGACACAGGCGACCAGCGCGGTTTTTGTTTTGATGCTGGCGATGGTCAAGGAATACTCCAGGCAGATGGAGCTTCCCCGCTATTCCTCCTGGACATTCATGACGGCCATGGGCGCGTCCGTCGCCTCACTGCTGGCCGGCACGACGCTGCCGTTCAACTCCGGCGTGCAGCTGACACTTGGCGTTTTGAGTAGCTTCGGCATCGCGTCGCCCAACTTTCTCTGGCTGGCGCTGGTATCCATCGCCGGTTTTCTCTGCTGCACCGCAGCCATCCTCCTCATAACGAAATTCATCCTGCGCCCGCAGATTTCCCGCGAGGTTTTCCGGAATCTGAAGACCGCTCAGGACGAGTCTCCCATCCGGATGACCCGTTCCATGCGGCTTGCCATGCTGGACATTGTCTTCATGGCCGCGATCCTTGCCATTCCGATGCTGTGCCCTGCAAACTGGAAATTCACCCACATTATCAGCAATTTCGGCGTGATAGGCGCTTTTATCGCCGCCACGGTCGTTCTCTGCTTCATCCGCGACGAGCAGGGCGAGCCCCTTTTCCGCATGGAAACGGACATGCAGGCCAACACGAGCTGGAATATACTGTTCTTCCTTGGCGCGATCCTCTACTTTGGTTCTATGTTCAACGCCCCGGAGACGGGCATCATGGCGGCCATCAGCGAAGTTTTCCACGTTGGCGGTGTGAACCCCTATCTTATCGCCGTTCTGATGTGTCTTGGCTGCCTCATATTGACCAACGCCGTAAACGGACTGCTGGCTTACATGGTATTCATTCCCGTAATTCTCACGCTGCTTGCCGGTTCTGATCCCAGCGCGCAGGCGCTCGCCGTCATCGGCTGCCTTCTGGTCTGCGGTTTCGGGTTTGCCTTGCCCGGCGGAAGCTTCAACGGTCTTGTAATGCACGCAGACAAGGAGACCTATAAATTCTCTCAGCTCTGCTTGGGCGGCTTTGGTATTTCCGTGCTCTCCGGCGTCATTATGATCCTGCTGGTTTTTCTGACCTGCGGAAAGTTTTATTCGGGCATAGTTTTCTAAAAATCGTTTAGCCACAAAACGAAGCGGCTGGATTAAAATTCCGGCCGCTTTGTTATATGCTTCGCTACGTGCAGCACCCGTTTGCGAAACATGACTCTGCCGTCCAAGTCCGCCACGGGAGAATGGACAGTTCCCCGAAAGTGTGCTTGTGTCCCCACGGCAAACCGGTATAGTAGAACACAGAATTGAACCGTATCCGGATAAGATCTTCTTACCGGCGGTTCGGCAAACGCGCTTTTCGTGCCGCAACTCCCTATTTCGTGCAATTGCAACTAAATCAAAAAATGAGAGGAGACACTTTCATGGCTCAAGCTGCAAACGCTGAAGCAAAGGTCAAAATGACGCCCGAGCAGAAGCGGGCTTTTATCTCCGTAATGATTGGA
>CAVIVK010000371.1:0-2582 GCA_963645975.1 Bifidobacteriaceae bacterium
GTGCAAAGCGGCGAGTGCGAGCGCGGTATCGTCATCTGCACCACCGGTATCGGCATTTCCATCGCGGCGAACAAGGTCAGAGGCATCCGCTGCGCGCTGTGCAGCGAGCCGCTGAGCGCCGAGATGACCCGCCGCCACAACAACGCCAATATGCTCGCGATGGGCGCGGGCATGACCGGAAAGAACATGGCCGAGCGCATTGTTGAGGTGTTCCTCTCCACCGCCTTTGAGGGCGGTCGCCACGAGCGCCGCGTCGGTCTGCTCGACGCCATCGAGGGCTGAAAATAAAAATCGACGGAAATCAACAAAAATTTACGAATTTTTGTTGATTTTCTTTTCTTATGCTTGTAGAATGTCCGTGCAGTATAAAAAGGCAGGTGAGACGAATGCCATCGACAAAGGGATACCACAGCTATCACGGCAAGGCCGGCGCGGGGAAGATCATTCTGATTGTCATCCTGTGCCTGATCCTGCTGGCCGCGGTCGGCTTTTTGCTCTTGCAGCGCTACGCAGTGTACGGCTCCGACGGCAGCGTCCGCTTTGACCTGCCGTGGAAACAGCAGACCGGGGAGCCGGTCGAGCAGCCCTCCATCCCCGACCGTGTGGAGGAGCAGACGCCGGGCGAACCGGACAGCGCTCCCGAGCTCGTCGTTGACGAGCCCGAGGAGCCGGTCAAGCCGGAGCTTACGGAGCTGCACGGCGTTGAGCTGAGCGAAAGCGTTCTGCGCGGTAGCACGGATGCGGCCCTTGCCGCGATTCCCGAGAACGCGAACGCCGTCGCGCTGCGCGTCAAGAACGCACGGGGCGAGCTGCTGTATGCGTCCGCCCTGCAGGACGCCATCGACGTCAACGCCGTCAAGGGCGGCAGCGGCGCGAACGCTGTTATTGAAGCCCTGACCGGAAACGGGGTCTACACCATTGCCCGCATCAACGCCACGCACGACAGCCTTTACGCCTTCGCGCACATGACCGACGCCGGCGTGCTTCAACTCAACTACCCCGGCTATATCTGGTACAATCCCGACAGCACCTTTTACCTCGCGCCGGAGAAGTCCGCCGCGCGGGCGTATATCGTCTCCATCGCGCGGGAATGCGCGGAGCTGGGCTTTGACGAGCTTCTCTTCGACGAGTTCAGCTATCCCACCCGCGGAAGGCTGAACAACATTGACGAGTCCGCGCGCACGGTCTCAAAGAGCGCCGCGCTCGCGCAGCTCGCCGCCGCGCTTCGCAGCGGCACGGAGGAATACGGCGTCCGCCTTTCCGTGCAGCTCGACGCGGCGACGGTGCTCGCCGGCGGGAACGAGACGGCGGGACAGGACCTTGCCGCGCTGGCCGGTGCGTTTGACCGCATCTATGTGGAGACCACGGCGGAGCAGCTCCCAGCGCTCACCGCGGCGCTGGAGCCTTATGACGCCGAGCTGGTGCCCATTTTGAGCGAAGCGCCCGCCGAGGGCAGCTATCTGCTAAAGGCATAAAAACATAAAGAAAAGCCGCCCGACAGGGCGGCTTTTTCTGCCTTTATATCTCGAATGCTTCGCCGTCAGCGGTGATGCGCACAACGCGCTCCGCGAGCGCGGGATGTGCCGCGCAGAAGCGGCCGATGGCCTCGAAATGCTTCCACAGGTGCATGGGGAAGGCGTGAAGGATCTCGACGTTCTTGAGCAGCCATTCAAGCCCAAGCCCCTCGGCCCCCTCGCCCAGACGCGGATCGAGCGGCGCCATCGCGGCCGTGATCTCCGATGCGATGCCGTTGTCCGACGCTTCGTCGCGCACGGCGGCGGCAAGCTTTTCGACGGCGGCCTTGTAGTGCACCGCCATGTCGTTGCAGTAGGACTTGCCCTCGCTCTCCCAATGCCACCAGTTCAGGTCACCGCCGTGGTAGACCATCCTCCCCTCGCAGCGCAGAAGATAGGCGTTTCCAATGTCGGTGGACTTGATGGCGCGGATGCTCAGCTCCTCGCCCGCGGTCTCGGTGAGCAGCAGGCTGTCCGGCCGCAGGACGGTCGTGCGGGCGAAGGCTTCATCGGAGATATTGAGAAGATTGCGCTTGCGCTCGGTGAGGCGCGTGTCGCGCGAGACGAAAAAGCGCGTGAGCGGGTATTGCTCCAGCAGGCCGAAGATCTTCGCGTCGAAGTGATCCTCGTGGCTGTGGCTGGAAAAGACCAGCAACGGCTTTTCGGGGTCGAGCGGCGGCAGCGTGCCGGTGTAGTCCGGCGCGTAAACGTAGTCGAAAAGCGTATAGAACCTGTCCCACTCGACGAGGAACGCGCTGTGGGCGATGAATGTGATCTTCATGGAAAGGACTCCTTTTGCTCATGTGTCGCCATTGTAGCAGAAAAACTCTGTATTGGCAAGGGCGCGGCATTGTGCTATACTGAAAAAAATATGGGCAGGAGAGGGCAGAGATGCTGAAAAAGGCGTACATTGAGATCACGAACCGCTGCAATCTGCGCTGCGCGTTCTGCCCCGGCACGAGGCGCGCGCCGCGCACGATGTCTCCCGCCGAATTCGACGGTGTGCTGGAGAAGCTGCAGGGCAGCATTTCCTATGTTTACCTGCACGTCATGGGCGAGCCGCTGAGC
>CAVIVK010000372.1:0-2539 GCA_963645975.1 Bifidobacteriaceae bacterium
CCCGGAAGCTGTCCGCGCCCATGTCGTAGGCCGATTCCTCAATGGATTTGTCGATCTGCCGCAGCGCGGAAATGCCGCTTCGTGTGCCGGTCGGCAGAGAGCGGACAACGAACACGATGATGAGGATGAGCCCTGTGCCATAAAGCCCCTGTAAAATACCGGTATGGAAGAGACCGCCCGAAAAACCACGGATGTAGCCGACGCCGAGAACGGTGCCCGGCACCGCCATGGCAAGCATGGATACCGCTTCAATGAAGCCCTTGGATTTAAAGTTGCGCTTCACGACGAGATACGAGATGATCATGCTCAAAAGTGCGGTGATCGGCGCGGAGATCAAGCTCAGCACAAACGAATCGCGGAACGCCTGGAAGCCGTGGTAGCGCGTGAACACAAGCTTGAACCACTTGGTCGTGAGCGGGAAGAACTTGTAGCCCCACGTCGGGAAGAACGCGCCGATCGGCACGCAGAGATACATCATAATGACAAACAGCGCCACGAGCGAGCAGAGCACCGTGAGCGGGATTTTGACGCTCTTATCGGTGATGAGCATACGGCCGCGGGAGGCCTTGCCGGTGAGCGTGGCGGCGGTCTTGCGCTCGAGATAGTACTTCTGCAAGGCGAACATTGCGAGCGTTATGCAGAGAAGCACCACCGCCATCGCCGCCGCGCCGGCCTTATCATAAGCGCCGGTAATTTGGAGATAAATGGTCGTTGCGAGCGTATCGTAGGAGCCGCCGATGATCATGGGGTTCGCAAAGTCGGCGATGGACTCGATGAACGTCACAAGAAACGCGTTGCCGAGACCCGGCAGCAGCAGCGGGAACGTGACGCTCGTGAACACCTTCCAGCGCGAAGCGCCCATGTCGCGCGCGGCCTCTTCGAGCGAGGGATCGATGTTTTTCAGAAGTCCCTTGAGCATCATGTAGCACACCGGGAAGAACGTCAGCGTCTGCACAATGGCAATGCCCCAGAAGCCGTATACGCTGTTATCGTAGATTTTCAGCAGGAAGCGCGTGATAATACCCGCCTTGCCGAAGAGCATGATCATGGAAAGGCTGAGCACAAACGGCGGCGATACGACCGGCAGCATGGAGACCACCTTGAAAAGGCCGCCGGTGAATTTGCCCATGCGGACGTACACTTCTACATACGCGAACAGCAGGCCGACGAGCGTGGACAGAATGCCGACAAGGAAGCCGACCTTCAGCGTGTTCGTGATGGCGTGGGTAAACGTCGGCATATCGAAGATGCGTTTGAACACATTGAAGCTGAACCCGCCGTCGCCCACAAAGCTGTCCACCAGCAGTATGGCGAGAGGATAGAGGATAAAAAGCGTAAGGAACGTGATCAGCACGACGATGGTCGTTACCAGAATGGGGTCACCCATCAGTTTCTTCCGATCCAGCGCCGCGCCCTGTGTTCTTGCCATAGGCGGAATCCCTCCTGACTTGTAGTATCTTTAAAAACAGACCCGCTGCCATTATGAACCGGCACGCATACATCGCGCGGATTCATAATGACAGTCGATCCATCGGACGGTTTATGAATAAGGCGGCGGCAGATGCCGCCGCCTTACGGTTTGTAAAGATTACGCGGTCTTGAAGCGATCCTCGCCGGTGTCGGCGCCGCTCTTGCTCAGAGCATCCATGACCTCTTCAATGTAGGTGCCGATGTTGTTCTTGGCATCCTCAAAGTCATAATCCATGACGTTGTCGGGATCCAGACCAAACTCTGCGGCCTGCTTCGGCTGGGTGGCGTTGTCGATGACCAGGAACTGGTAAGAGCCGTTCTCGGCAGCGAGCTCCACGCACTCCGGAGACAGAGCGTACTCGATCCACAGCTTCGCGGCGTTGGGGTGCGCAGCGCCCTTGAACATGGCGGTCGCGCCGATCTCAAAGGAGGTGCCGCTGGAGGGGATCACGAGGGCGATGTTGCCGTACTCGTTATCAACGATCTGGGTGATGCCGTCATGCAGGAAGCCGATGCCGATGACGCACTCACCGGTGCCGACGTTCTTGGACGGGCCGGAGCCGGACTTCGTATAAACTTCGATGTTCTTGTCGAGGTCTACGAGGTACTGGATGCCTTCGTCGTGGCCGTACTTCTGGATCATGGTGTTGATGACCAGCTTGGCGGTGCCGGCGGTATTGTAGTTGGAGAGCCAGATCAGGCCTTTGTATTCAGGCTTGAGCAGGTCGGCCCAGTCCGCCGGGGCTTCGAGACCGAGACGGTCAAGCTCGTCGGTGTTGACCATGAAGCCGAGAATGCCCTTGTAGATGCCGTACCACTTGCCCTCAGCGTCCTTGTACATGTCGCTGATCAGGTGGGAAGCGTTCATAGCATCGTAGGGCTCAAGCAGGTCTTCCTTGGCGAGAACGTTGTAGGGGTCGGTCGTGCCGCCGAACCAGGCGTCGGCGGAGGGGTTGCCGTTCTCTTCTTCGATCTTCGCCTGCACCTCACCGGTGGACAGACGCTGATAGTTGACCTTGATGCCGTACAGTTCCTGGAAATGCTGGCAGGCGGCGGCGAGGTATTCTTC
>CAVIVK010000373.1:0-2537 GCA_963645975.1 Bifidobacteriaceae bacterium
CTTTTATCCCCGTAATGATTGGATTGGGAATTTTCTGCCTGACCTGCGGCGCCAACACATCCATCAGTTCTGCTTTCGTCCTTTTCGCTAACAAGTTCAGCATTCCTATCACAAAAGTTGTAATCGGCAACAGCTTTCTCACGGCTTTTGCCTTTATCATGATGCAGTTTTCCGGCAAATTCATGGTCAAGTGCGGCGTGAAAGCCAGCATGCTGATCGGCTATCTTGGCATCGCCGTCGGTTTTCTCATCAGCTCCTTTGCGCCCAATGTCTATTGGGTGTGGATCGGGTTTGGCGTCATGGGTACGACCCAGGCATTTGGTCAGGCCAACGCCATCGCCGGACTGATCCGCGGCTGGGTCAGCCCGAAGGTGCAGGGCTCCTACATGGGCCTGATGCTGGGCTTTTTTGCCGCCGGCGGTGCCATCTGGCCGGTTCTCGGCGGTTTTCTCTTTACTAAGCTCGGCCTGTCCGTCGCTTTCCGCGTGCTGATCCCCTGCTTCATGGTCCCCGGTATAATCGCCCTGCTTCTCGTGAAGAACTCCGCTGCCGACGCCGGCGTGAAGCCCATCGGCTGGACGGAAAACGACGCCGCTGTCCCTGCCGCAGGTGCTAAGAGTGCCGCCGCGGATAAGCCCTTCAACGTTTTTAAAACGCCCGCCTTCTGGGTCTGCGGCATCGCCATGATCCTTGTGGTATTCATGACCGCGCAGCTGACCCTCTTTGCCACCAGTCTGCAGATGGCCGGCATGACCGCTACCATGGCCACGGCGCTTTCCAGTCTCGCCGCACTCGTTGCGCTCCCCGCAAACTATTTCACCGGTTGGCTTCGCGACAAGTTCGGTCTGCGCTCGTTTGTTGTGTTTGCCTTTGGAATGGCGATCGTCAGCTCGCTTTTCCTCTATCTCTTCCTCGCGTTCGGAAACAAGGCAGCTATGTGGGTTTTCGTTGCGACCAACGCGCTGAGCCGTCCCTACATGAACTTCTATCCTTACGCCTGCAGCTACATCTACAAGGATAAGGCAACGCTTGTGCAACCCCGGATGCAGTCCGTCTCCACACTCGCCAGCATTTTTGTCACGCCGCTGGTTTCCTCCATCGCCGAAGCCTGGGGCGGATATACGAACGTCACCTGGGTCTGGATGATCTGCGGACTGCTGGCGATCGTCGTCTGGATCGCTGCTCTCAAGGTAGGCGACCGGATGAACGGGAAGAAGACCGCCTGATTTGTTTCCCGCATTCCATTCACAGAAAAAAGCAGTGGTTCTCTAAGGACCCACTGCTTTTTGTGTTTATCAGCTTTCTTTTTCTTCCAGCTTCTTTTTCCTGTCCATCTCCACCGGGTTCTGCGCCGCGCAGCGCAGCGCATAGTTCAGCAGCTTCGTATAGGTGGAAATCGTAAATTCCATATAATTCCGGTCGTCAAACTGATCCGCGTGATGGTTCCAGTAATCCATCACAGCGAACTTCCCGCCGGCAAAGAAAATGGAGAGCATTTTTCTCTGGCTCTCCGGCGTGTGTGGATTCGTCGCCAGGCTGGTCCGGTCATGAATGCGGATCATCCGGTTCCGCAGCCGGACACCGAAGGACGGCTCGCCGTTGGGTCCCGTCAGAATACAGTAAATCCTCCTGTGATCTTTCAGGCGGATCAGTATATCCAGGTCATTCTCCCACATTTCACAGTCATTTCGCTTATGTCTTTCTCTTGCGATGCTGGCTGTGCTGTCCGCTTCCGGAAACAGTTCCAGAAAGTCGTCCTCGATCTTTTGCAGCACGGCATAGATCGAGTCGAAATAGACATAGAAGCAGCTTCGGCTGATCCCCGCTTTATTCACGAGATCCGTCACCTTTACCGTGTAGTACGGCTGCGTTTCCAGCATTTCAAGCAAAGTGTCACAAATCAGTTTTTCCACGGATTTGGCCTCTTTTTCCATAAAGGACGCCGCCTTTCTTTTATATTCTGCCCAATATTTCCGCTATCGGGTCAAACGGTCCCCTTTGGAAGGATTATAACACATAAAAGCGCAGACATGCCGTGTATTTCAGCCGGTATGGACACATTTTTCAAAGTGTCCATGGAAAAGCATACATGCAATAGACAGTTTTCCGGTTCTGTGTTGGTTCGCCTTTTTTCAAGATGCTACAGTATAGCTGCACGAAAACAGCGCGTACAACAAACTACTATTCGTTTTTGAAAGGAGCCGATACACTATGCTGACACGAGAGCAGGTCGCCGAAGTGGTGACCAAAGGCATCGCGGACATCTTCATGATGGATGCATCCCGCGTGGCCGGACATCCGGAGCTGAACTTCCGGACGGATCTGAACGCCACTTCTCTGCAGTACTTCCCTCTGATCGCGGACATGGAGGAAAAGCTGGACATTGAGCTGGACAGCCACGATTTCCAGTGGGTCGCCAAAACGGTCGGAGATGCGGTCGAATTCGTTTATAAAGCGTATACCGCACAGAAAGCCCAGGCTTGAAAGACTAACTATTAAAAGTCAAGCCTGAAATGCATGGAATGGTGAGAAAATGT
>CAVIVK010000374.1:0-2533 GCA_963645975.1 Bifidobacteriaceae bacterium
GCCGCGCCCTATCCTCCTACCGGGTACGCGCCTTACGCTCCCGCTGCGCCTTATCCGCCGCAGGGCTACGCCGCAAGTGCCTATCCGCAGCCGTACTATGATCCCTACGCCGCTCCTGCGTATGACCCGCGCTATGCCGCGCCCTATCCTCAGAACGGATATTACGCCCCGCAGCCGCCCTACCCGCTGCAGGGCTATGCCCCCGCGCCGGAAATGGCGTATGCTCCGCAGGCCGGGATGATGTATGCCCCCCAGCCGGAATATGACGTACCGGACGACGCTGCTTTTTACGGCGATGCCACCCCTGCACCGGAGGGTTATCCCGCGCCGCCGTACACCGGCGCGCCGCAGCAGAGCGCCGCGGCAGCAAAGCCGAGGCGCAAGCCGCTGGAAGGCGCCGATCTCCGGTATCTCCTCTGGTCGGGCTCCATCGTCTCCGGTGTTGTGCTCACGCTCGTGGCGTTCGTTTACGCCTGCACACTTTAAGCGAATTGATAGAAAATCTATGGCAGGCAAACAAAACCCGGAATCTTCCCGAGCCAATTGTGGCATGGAAAGATTCCGGGTTTTCTGCTCAATTATTCAGAACGCTATTTTATACGCCAATTTGTCACAGCCCATTTTAATTCATTGCAAGCGCAAGCAGGCGCGCCGCGGCGCTCTCCTCGGCGCGGCACTCCGCGGCAAAGCGCCGCGCTGCTTCCGGTGCGAGCGGCAGAGCGTTTTCTCCGGCGCTCTCGTAAATCCGCCTCCGCGCCCTGGAGAGCAAAACGATCCGCCGCAGCGCCGAGAGGACGCCCGGCGGCGTGCCGGGACGAGACTGCGGCGGTCTCTCCCCCTCACGGAGGAAAAACTCCGCGTGCAGCGCACGGCGGCGCGCCTCGCATCGGCGCAGCGGCTCGCCAAGCGGGTTCTGGCACGCGCGGCTCGCGCGCACAAGATAACGCAGCAGCGCCGCGGCCTCCGTCTCCCACCGGAGGCTTTCGCGCAGCGCGTCCTGTGTCTCGCCCTCCTTCGGCGGCGCGGCGGGGCTGTATACGCGCCCGAGTACACGGCGCATCCGTTCCGTATCCATACGATCACCTCTTCGCCCCATTCTATTCCGCGCGGCGCACGCCGTTCCCGTCTTGCAATCCGAGCGAAACTATGCGATAATATAAAATAATCATATCTGTGGGAGGATGCTGCTCATGCCGAGATTCTTTCTCTCCGGCGGAAGCTCGATCGCCGGAGGCACGGCGTTTATTCTGGGAGAGGACGCCGCGCACGCCAAGGTGCTGCGCCTTCGCGTCGGCGATACGATGATCGTGTGCGACGGCGGCAAAGATCACCATTGCACCGTTACGAAGATCACGCCCAACGAGGTCGAGGCCGAGATTTTTGAGGTCGTCCCCTGCCAGGGCGAACCAAGCGTGCACACCATCATTCTCGCAGGGCTTCCCAAGGGCAGCGATAAGGCCGACTACATTCTCCAGAAATGCACCGAGGCGGGCGCATCGGAGATCTATTTCTTTGCTTCCAGCCGGTGCGTGGCGCGCATCCACGGCGACGCGGACAAAAAGGTCGCCCGTTGGCAGCGCATCGCCGAAGAGGCCGCCAAGCAGTCCGGCCGCGGCGTGATCCCCACCGTTGGGTTCCTGCCCGATCTCGCGGAGGCTTTCAACAAGGCAAACACCACCGCCCTGCCCCTCTTCATGTACGAAACCGGCGAGCGCGAAACGCTGCGCGATGCCGTAGAGAGCGCTGGAAATATTGCCTCTGCTGCCATTCTCACCGGCCCGGAGGGCGGCTTTGAGCCGTTTGAGGCGGAGCTCGCCCGCATTATGAAGCTGCACATCTGCTCGATGGGGCCGCGCATCTTCCGCTGCGAGACGGCGCCGGTCGCCGCGCTCTCGGCGCTTATGTACGCCACCGGCAATATGTAAAAAACTTCTTCCAATTTTCTGTATATTTCATCGAATCGCCCGCGAAAAAGCATTGCTTTTCCGCGGGCATTCTGTTACAATACGTTCTGTCAAGAACATTTGTTGTTAACTCAAGGACATTTTATTGTTTAGAGAAAGAAGGCGATACTGTGAAAGTCGCAGTTTTAGGATACGGTACGGTCGGCACAGGCGTATATCAGATGCTGCTCGACGCCCCCGGTATGGAGGCGGGGCCGGTGCTCGTGCGCCCCGGAAAGGCGGTCGAGCCCTTTCAGGTGGACGACGCCGCGCTCATTTTCGGCGATCCGACGGTGGACGCCGTGGTGGAAACGCTCGGCGGGCTGGATCCGGCGTATTCCTATGGCATGCGCGCGCTCGAGGCCGGGAAGCACTTCATCACCGCGAACAAGGCGATGGTCGCGGCACACGGCCTGGAGCTTGCCTCGCTCGCGCGGGAAAAGGGCGCAGCGTTTCTCTTCAGCGCGGCGTGCGGCGGCGGCGTGCCGTTTCTCCACAATCTCGCGCTCTCGGCGGAGACCGACCGCATTGAGGCCGTTTCCGGCATTTTGAACGGCACGACGAACTACATGCTCGACGCCATGCAGCGC
>CAVIVK010000375.1:0-2532 GCA_963645975.1 Bifidobacteriaceae bacterium
GCTCTATGCCGTGGCGCTCGCCGCGGTCGTCGCGGCGGCGGTGCTGCTCTCGAAAATCTTTTAAGATTCCGAACAGAAAACGGGGTATGGCGAAATGTCATGCCCCGTTCAGATTCTCGAAAAACGCTGGAGAAGAAAAGAGCAAAAAGCACGGAAAAGACATGCCTGTCCGACGTGTGTGCTCTTGGTAATCGGCGATGCGAGTGAGCCGGTAAAACGCACGGCGGATTGGCTCGAAGGGGGGAAACGCCAGGATGGCTTTTCGTTTAGCAAATAAGCAGGATTTGCCTCCGTTAAAGACGATGTATCGGCAAATCGTAAATCACATGAACGATCAGGGTATTCCCATTTGGGACGATATTTACCCCTCGGAATTTCTGGCGGAGGATATCGAAAGGCAGCGGCTGTATGTTCTGCTTGAGAATGGAGAGATCGTATCGGCGTTTGCATTGTGCGATGCGAATGAGGGAGAAGGAGCCGTTCAATGGAAAGAAAACGGCGCGAAAGCCTTGTACATTGACCGGCTGGGCGTGAATGTCCGATATGCAAAAAAGGGGATCGGCAGCCGGATGCTTGCGAAGGCCGCAGAGCTGGCGAAGGCCTTCGGCGCTGCATATCTCCGGCTGTTCGTTGTGGACAGCAATGAACCGGCGATCCGCCTTTACGAAAAAATGGCTTTGCAAAAGCTGTGGGAATTTACGAGGAAGCCTTCGACGACGGCTTTACGCTGCGCGAATATGGATATGAAATCAAAATCTGATCCGTGTGGAAAGAAGGAAATACCATGAAAATGGAAATCAAAACAAAGAGAATGACGATTCGCCCGATGTTGGACGCGGAGATCGAAGCGCTGATGGAGCGCACGCCTTCCGACGATCTTCGCTCCGCTTACGGCGAAATGCTCTCCGGCTGCAAAAGTGATCCGGAGAATCGGGTCTGGTATGCGCCGTGGGCGATGATGTTGAAGGACTCTACAACCTACATAGGCGACCTTGGCTTCAAAGGATCAGTCAAAAACCATGCTGTAGAGATCGGGTACGGCGTTTTGCCGGAGTACGAAGGGCAGGGCTATACCACCGAAGCGGTGCAGGCCATGACGGCGTGGGCGTTCAAACAGAAAGACGTTGTATTCGTGGAGGCCGAGACCGACCCGGAGAACAAAGCTTCCCAGCGGGTACTGGAGAAGTGCGGCTTTGTGCCGGACGGAACAATGGGTGAGGAAGGACCGCGCTTCGTGCGGGAAAGCCCGCTCCCCAGTCAAATATCCACCTATATGCTCTTCGGCATCGCCATTGGTATGTCCATTGGGCAGATGCACGGCCAGATGATCTGGGGCCTGGCGCCTGGCATCAGCCTTGGCATTCTCGCCGGTGTGCTGCTCGACAATGCCGCCAAAAAGAAACGCGAGGAGATTCGGCAGCAGCGCCGGTCTCGTGACTAACTCGTGGCCGAGGGAGAAATATGGCAAAGAAAATGACGCTGACCGCGGCGCTGTCTCTGGCAGGCACGGTCATCCTGTCCCTTTTGTACCGGAATACGCAGCAGGAAGCCCTGCTGTCGCTTGCCATTACCTTTGGTACCATTTCGTATCATATCATCATGCGGCTGCTTGTTGGGCTCGCATATCATGTGGGGATGCGAAACAAAGCGGATTACAGGAAACGCTGGTATCGAGTGGGGCGGCGGGAAATGGCGGTATACGAAGCGCTGCATGTGAAGAGGTGGAAGGCTAAAATGCCGACCTTTGATGGCGCGCTCTTCGATCCGCGCGCCCATACCTGGGACGAGATCGTACAGGCCACCTGTCAGGCGGAACTTGTGCATGAGACGATCGCTGTACTAAGTTTTTTGCCCATCGCGGCGGGCGTCCGGTTTGGCGCGTATCCGGTGTTTATCATCACCTCCCTTTTGGCGGCGGCGTTCGACATGCTGTTCGTAGTAATGCAGCGCTATAACCGGCAGAGAATTTTGAAACTGCTCCAGCGGGAAAAGACAACAAAGTGATTTTTTTCGCACATACCTATTGACAGAGAAAATGATAAGTGATATATTTGCCACATCAAATGTGATAAATATGTCACTTTTTCTTTTTGAGGAGGTACTGTATGAAAAAAGTATCGCTGCGGGAGTTGGTCGCGGACAAGATCGTTTATGCCGTTCTGCTCGCCGTGACATATTGGCTGTGGGCGCGGAACGACTGGAAGGACTATTATACGACCATTCAGTACATCATTGACGTTTTCGCATTCTTTTATTTTGTATCCCGTTCTATCCGCGTCAAAAAATATAAGCAGGAAGAGCCGGATGAAATGTCGGAGGCAAACCTCAAGCGGTGCGACGCGATCTGCCTGAAAATCGTCGTTGGGCTCATCGTGGCGCTTGGCTTTGTCTGCGCCGCCGGAAGGTTTGCGATTTCCACGGAGATCATCGGCTACGGCCTGATGGGGACGCTCGTTTTGCTTTCCGTCATCCGCACAGTTCTGTTCTGCGTTATGGATAAAAAGGGAGTCTGAGCATGGCGCTGACAACCAA
>CAVIVK010000376.1:0-2509 GCA_963645975.1 Bifidobacteriaceae bacterium
GTATCTGGCGGCGGGAGACGATGCGCCGCAGCATCAGATCTTCCGCATCCCATTCTCACAGATTCTTGACATAGCAAATGGCAAAGCCGAGCTTTCCACCGTGATATTGACCTCCGGCGGGTGCTATCTGGAGCCGCTCTCCGGCAGCGACGGCATAACGTCCCTTCATCTGGAACTGCATTTGTGCGCGCAGACGCTCTGCCGCAGCGAAACGGAGATCCGATACATTGCAGACGCCTACAGTCTGAAAAGCACTTGCAAGCTGAAGACGGATACTGTACACACGCTGGGGGCGGCGCGACCGGCCGTACTGCGACAGTCGGTGCGTGAGACGTTGGAAACTCCCGATTCTCCGAAGGAGATTGTGTATGCCCGTGTAACGGCATCTTTCCCGACGTGTGCGGAAAATGGCTTTTCAGAGAATATCTGCGTCCGTGTGCTATATCGCACGCAGCGCGGCAGCTTGTCCTCCATGAGCCGCGTGCTGACGCTCACGTTTGAAAATGGGGAACCGACTGGCATGACGCTGCCGGAGACAGCGCGGTTTGGCGAGATATACGCTGCCGCTGGGGACAATGCCGTAGAATTGCGGTGCCCGGTTGAGCTCTCGATTAACGCGGCGGCTGCCTCGGAGTTTACGTATGTGAGTGAGATGGAGCTGGAGGAAAACGAGATAACGGAGGCGACGGAGCGCCCGTCCCTGATCGTGATCCGGCTCGGTACGGAATCGCTTTGGAACGTCGCAAAAAAATTCGGTTCTACGTGTGAATTGATCGAAGCGGCGAACCCCGGGGCGGTAAATCCCGGCGATCTGATTCTTATTCCGCACGGGAGATAAGGAAAGCTCTTGTCATCCGCGTGCGAAAGTGCTATAATTCCCTCAAACGTATTTTTGTTTGGGGGAATTACAGTATGTCCGGACATTCCAAGTGGCATAACATACAGAAAACCAAGGGCGCGCAGGACGCCAAACGCGCACAGGCGTTCACCAAGATCGCACGTGAAATGATCGTTGCCGTCAAAGAAGGCGGCAGCGGTGATCCGGCGAACAACTCGCGTCTCGCGGCGGTCATTGCCAAGGCGAAGGCGACCAATATGCCGAACGATAACATCAAGCGCACCATCGAAAAGGCGCTTGGCAGCGGCGCGACCGATAACTACGAAAGAGTTACCTACGAAGGATACGGCCCCTCCGGCGTCGCTATCATTGTGGACGCTATGACCGACAACCGCAACCGTACCGCGTCCGACGTTCGTCATTACTTCGATAAGTACGGCGGAAACATGGGCGCCGCGGGCTGCGTTTCGTGGTCGTTCGATAAGAAGGGCGTCATCGTGATCGATAACGAGGACGAGGATCTTGACGAGGAAGCCGTTTTTGAGTCTGCGCTCGAAGCCGGCGCGGACGATCTCGAAGCGGAAGAGGGCATCTTCACGGTCTATACCCAGCCGGATGATGTTGCTGCCGTTGCTGAGGCGCTTTCCGCTAAGTATCATCTGCTCTCTGCGCAGGTGGAAATGGTTCCGCAGAACTACATCACCCTCACCGACGAAGGTGATATCAAGAACATGTCCAAGATGCTCGAGATGTTCGACGATAACGAAGATGTCCAGAACGTCTGGCACAACTGGGAAAACGAAGAATAATTCCCCAAAGCTATGAAGAACCCCCGGCTGTCCGTAGACAGCCGGGGGTTCGGCGTCATATTATGTATGCCGTTTGAGATATTCCACAATCTCCGGGTATCGATCCGATTGGATGTGGATGCCGTCGCCGGAGTTAAAGCTGTCCAGATAGTATCCGGCTTTATCGCACATTATGCGGAAGAGATCAATGTATTCCGTATCATATTCGCGAGAAAGCGTTTTAACGAGCTGCGAATATAATATCGTGCTGCCGGGATTGTAGAGCTCGTTCATCGGCGTGCTGCGTCCGACGGGTACGAGGGAGAGAAGATAAATCCTGGCGTCCGGCTGCGTCTCCTTTACGAGATCAAGGATCGTCCGCATCGGTGTCATAAACTTTTCCACCCGGTTTTTATCAAGGGAGCTGTCATTGATGCCGAGCATTATGTAAACCTTGCCGTAAGACTTGCTATGCAGCGCGTCGCTGAGTGTGCCGTACCGGCCATCTGGCAGTTGATAGTAACCGTAGTCTATAACGTCCTGCGCCTTGTGGCCGACAACCGCGTAATAGTCGGGAGCATAAAGCCCGGAATAGCGCTGCATGCCGACGATCTGCGAATGACCGATAAAGCAGGCATCGTTAAACCAGTCGTCCGTTACCGGATCACTCTCTGAAACGGTGGAGACGGGAAGCGCAGTCAGAATGTCCTGCTGCGACCCCATGAACCGCAGAATAATCTCCTCGCCCTCGGCGAGTAGAACCGTATCCTTATAATGAAAGAAGCCATCCGTATCTTCGATCATTACCCCGGCGCGCTGGATGGTGAAAGCGGCGGTCTGCGCCTCCGGTGTCATTAACCCGCCATCCAGGAAGGAATACCAC
>CAVIVK010000377.1:0-2483 GCA_963645975.1 Bifidobacteriaceae bacterium
TCTCCACAAGTTACAGCGTTACATTCGGATTCGTATACTGGCCGTGCCGCTGGGTGTTCTTTCCGTACTGGATGGCAAACTTGGGACAGCGGTGCAGGCAGCCAAGGCACAGGGCGCATTTCTCTTTGACCCATACCGGCTTCTTCTCTTGCATCTCGATGGCCTGAACGGGACATTTCTTTGCGCACAGTCCGCAGCCGATGCAGCTTTCCTCCACACGGAAATGCGCTGTCCGCCGCTTATCGTTGTTGTAAATCGGCTGCGCAAACCATTCCGCCAGAAACGCAGGAGTGTGCGGCGTCATATGTCGGTTGGTATGGCGTTCGCCGATCTTGCGGATCGTCTCGTCGATCTCTGCTTCCGTCGTTTTAGAAAACGTCGCTACCTTCTCCGGCGTAGACAGGTCAAAGATCGGCGTCCAGGTATCCGGCATCCGCACGGAATAGAACGCGTCGATCTTCTTCCCTCGAATCGCCTTGCTTGCCATGGCGTCGGACGCTCCCGGCGTTGTGCCGTAGGTGGAAATGAAATAGAGGTAGTCCGTATGGAAATCCGCTTTTTCAAGGAACTCCTTCACAATGCTGGGAAGGCCCCAGAAGTATGTGGGCACGACAATGCCGACCGTGCCATCCGTGAACGAATACACACCGTCTTGGATGCAGTCCGTGATGGACACCGTTTCCTGCCCGAAAGCCGACGCGAGTCTGGCGGCAACGTATTTGCAATTTCCGGTGGCGGAAAAATATAGGATCATTCAGCACCTCCACATATCGCTAAACCGTTCCGATGTACGCGACTGTATCCGCCGGAACGACGATGCGGCCCTCTTCGGAAAACGTATCGAATATCTCGCAGACTGTCCTCAGGTACTCCTCATATCCGGCGTCGCCCTCTTTGGGCGAATACGAGGACGACAGCACCCTGTCGATATACCCCTGCCGGTCGTAGTGCTGCGTGTTATCGGCGCGGTATATTTGGCACGGCTCGGTAAAAAACGCCCTACAGGTCTCGTCGTTCATGCCGTTGGAAAAGCCGCGGAATCCGGAGTTATATCTGCGCTGCAAATCGGCAAGTGCCTTTGTACAGGCTGCGCTTTCATGGCGGGAATTGTAGACGATCATGACCTTGCCGCCCGGCTTCAAAACACGGCGGCACTCCTCGCGGAATGCTTCCGGCTCGAACCAGTGAAAGGCCTGCGCTGTGGTTATCAGGTCGACGCTGTGGTCGGGAAGTCCCATGTGGCTGGCGCTTCCGTCTACCGAGACAAAATTCTTGTTGTGGGACAACGTCTCTTCCGCCTTTTCCCGCATATCACGGTTCGGCTCCACCGCAAAGACCTTGCAGCCGAAATTCAGCAGCTGTTGGATAAATATCCCCGTGCCGGAACCGATGTCCGCCAGTACGCTCCCGGCAGTAATGTGGAGCGTATCTCTCATATACGCGAAAAGCCCGTCGGCATAGCGGGGCCGCCCTTTCGCGTAGACCTCGCCCTTACCGTCAAAACGATTCGTGTGATCCGCGAACTCTTTCATGGCCGCACTCCTTGTAAGGTTCGATTTGCCAAAATCTCTGCCACAGATTATACCATCCCACTGCACCCCTTGGCAACCTCACTTCCTGCCCTTTGTCCCGAGCAGATTCGCCTTTTCTTTGTTTACACCGCCCCAAAATCTGCGCCGCTGTCCTCGCAGGAATCTCTTACATACTAATTTCTCTACAAGTATAGCTTGATTTTGTATCACTTTGGTGATACTATCTGTGTAGTGATACTTAGGAGGATGCGGAAATGAATCAGAAAATTACCCTATATCACGGCTCTGAACAGCTCGTAGCGTCTCCGACCTTTGGGCTGGGGAAACAGAACAATGACTTCGGACTGGGCTTTTACTGCACGGAAAGTGAAGAGCTCGCCAAGGAATGGGCCGTATCCTCTCTGCGCAGCGGCTTTGCCAATCGTTACAGTCTTGATACGGAGTACCTGAAGATTCTGAATCTGAACAGTCCGGACTATACGATTCTGAACTGGATTGCCGTTTTAGTCGAGCATCGCCTGTTCTCCATCAAGAATCCGGCTGCACAGCGGGCAAAGCGGTATTTGATCGACAATTTCGGTGTCAACGTCAACGCCTATGACCTGATTGTCGGATATCGTGCCGACGACTCTTATTTTGATTTTGCCGCGTCTTTCCTGAATAACGGAATTTCCGTGCAGCAGCTTGCAAAAGCCATGCGGCTGGGCAAGTTGGGAGAACAAATCGTCATCAAGTCGAAATATGCCTTCTCTCTGCTGCATTACGAGGGATTTTCTATTGCGGAAAAGGAAAAAT
The DNA here is from genome assembly GCA_963645975.1 of Bifidobacteriaceae bacterium. Lineage (GTDB taxonomy): Bacteria > Bacillota > Clostridia > Oscillospirales > Oscillospiraceae > Apopatocola. The sequence continues at coordinate 2,328 of CAVIVK010000377.1, forward strand.
ATTATGTTCTCCGCAAGGCCCGAAACGATGAAGCCGATCAGCTTTATTTGGATATGCTGGAAGATGAGACTGATGGTCTCTATATGCTTGACATTATGAGAGGAGGCATCCGGAACGATGACCCACGCATACCAAGAAATCTATCTGAGTAACGCG
>CAVIVK010000378.1:0-2458 GCA_963645975.1 Bifidobacteriaceae bacterium
GCGAAGTACTTCGCCGAAAACGGCATCACCGTCGAGACCGCCGGCTGATCCTCCCATTGGGCGTGTCAAAAAATTTTTGACACGCCCTCAAACGAGACCCGCTACGCTGGGCTCTCGTTTGAAAAGGCTGCGGCTCGCCGCAGCGCACTCGCTTCGCTCGCACGTTTGCGAGCCGAGCGGTATTTTCTCCGACGCGCATGTCGCCGGAGAAAATGATCAAGTCTTTTTGCGCCTGCGGGCGCAAACTCTGCGAGGCTTTTTGGACAGCCTGTAGGGGAGGGGCTTTGCCCCTCCCATTGCGTATTCAACGATTGATTCTAAAACGGGAGGTCATCCCATGTCTCACGATGCGGCAAAAAATCTCAACGACGTCATGCGCAAGTATGACCGCGAATCGAATACCCGCGCCTGGGAGGGCAAGCCGAAGATCGCTGTGCAGGCGTATCTCGCGGCGTTCGCCGTTTTCGAGGTGTATGTCACGCTGTTCGGCACGATGCTCGACGAGGTGCGGCTCACGTCGTTCGTCGGCGGGCTGCTGATCGCGGGCTTTCTCATTTTCCCCAGCCACAAGCACGAATTTCGCGTGAACTTCATCCCCTGGTACGACTGGGTCATCATGGCGCTCGGCGCAGTCTCGTTCTTCTATTTCTGCTTCAACGCCAACACCATCGTGCAGCAGCTCCCGGCGCTCAAAACGTATGAAGTTGTGCTCGGCGTGATTGGCATCGCGGCGCTCTTTGAGCTCTGCCGCCGGAGCACCGGCGTGCCCATCATGATCGTGGCGGGCATTTTCATCGTGTACGCGCTCTACTATTACGGTGTCAAGCGCGGACTCGGCGCGGGGGCGTTCAAATCGCTCATCTGCTCGATCTTCTATAAGAAGACGGGCATTCTCTCCACGCCGGTCAACGTCTGCTCGAAGTACATCGCCGTATTCATCATCTTCGGTGCGTTCCTTGAGCGTACCGGCATCGCTGACCTGTTCATTCAGTTTGCCAACGCCCTCACCGGCTGGGCGTCCGGCGGACCGGCGAAGGCCGCCGTCATCGCCAGTGCGCTTGAGGGCATGGTGTCCGGCTCCTCCGTCGCCAACACCGTCGGCTCGGGTTCCGTCACGATCCCCATGATGAAAAAAATGGGCTACAAGCCCGAATTTGCCGGTGCCGTGGAGGCCGCTGCCTCTACCGGCGGGCAGATCATGCCGCCCATCATGGGCGCGGCGGCGTTCCTCATGGTGGACTATGTCTCGCTGCCATACTCCAACATCGTGGTGCGCGCCATTCTCCCTGCGGTTCTTTACTTCACCGGAATTTTCATCTGCGTCCATCTGGAGGCGAAAAAAACTGGGCTGAAAGGCGTGCCGCGCAATGAGCTGCCGTCGCTGCGACCGCTACTGGGGAAGATCTATCTGCTGCTGCCGTTGGCTCTGCTCATTTACCTTGTTTCCTCCAACAGGCATACCATGGCCTTTTCCGCGGCTCTTGCCACGATTGCCGCCATCGTCGTGAGCATGTTCTCCAGCGAAACGCGCATGACGCCGAAGAAGTTCTTTGAAGCGCTGGCCGCCGGCACGCAGGGGTGCATCTCCGTGGGCGTGGCGTGCGGCATAGCGGGCATCGTCGCCGGCTGCCTTACAATGACCGGTCTGGCCAACGACCTCATCAATGCCATTGTCAACCTCTCTGGCAACGCGAAGCTTCTGGCTCTTGTGCTGACCATGGTCTGCTGCATCGTTCTTGGCATGGGCGTTCCGACGACCGCCAACTACTGCATCATGGCGACGACGTGCGCCCCCATTCTCGTGAAGATGGGTATTCCAACCATCGCGGCGCACTTCTTCGTGTTCTACTTCGGCATCGTGGCCGACCTCACGCCGCCGGTCGCGCTCGCCGCATACGCCGGCGCCGCCATCGCCGGCGCAAACCCCATGAAAACCGCGCTCAACGCAACAAAGCTCGCCATCGCGGCGTTCATCATCCCGTACATTCTCGCCTACAACCCCGCCATGGTGCTCGTGGATACGACCGCCACGGAGATCATCGTCATCGCAATCACCTCTCTCATCGGTATGTTTGGCATCGGTATGGCGCTCGAGGGCTACTACCGCGGGAGCATTCCCTGGTATCTGCGCATCCTCTCCGCCGCGGGCGGTTTGTGCCTCGTGTACCCCGGCACGGTGACGGACGTCATCGGTATCATCGTTGTCGGCGGAATCGTGGCGATGCAGATCCTCAAGGAGAAAAAGACGCCGAAGGCGGCGTGAAACCCCTCAGTCAGCCTCACGGCTGACAGCTCCCCTATTAGGGGAGCCAAGTGGGTTCGCGGTAAACGATCTTGCCTCCCCTAAAAGGGGAGGTGGCAAAAATGAAATTTTTGACGGAGGGGTTTTCCCTTCCCATACAAGACGCAGCTAAAATTAAGCTGCGTCTTATTTTTGCGTAGGGCAGCACCGCATAAT
>CAVIVK010000379.1:0-2455 GCA_963645975.1 Bifidobacteriaceae bacterium
CGTCCGACCGCGCCATCCGCCAGTACGCGGAAAACATCTGGGATCTGCGATGATTTCATATAAGATCGCCGCCGTCTGCTTGCGCAGGCGGCGGCTTTCTGCTATACTGAAATTTAATCCCTTTAACCCCCTGAAAACACAGAAAAGAGGCTCCAAAATGAAAACAGGAAAAAGAATCGGCTCGCTTCTGCTCGCGCTGATGCTTCTGCTTGCACTGGCGGCGTGCGGCGCAGCGCCGGAGACGGCATGGACGCCGGAAAAGCTCGCGGCAGGCGAGATCACGGAGCAGAGCGCTGCGGATCTTCTTACGTATCTGACATCCCCGGCGCTGCAGGGCCGCGCCGTCGGAAGCGACGGAAACGTGCAGGCGGCAAAGGATTTCGCCGCGCTTTTCGCCGCGCTCGGCTATGAGCCGCTGGGAGAGGACTATCTTCTTCCCTATACCGACGAGCTGGTGCGGCAGGAAAATGCCGAAGCACACGTTGCGCTGATCGCGCCGGACGGCAAACGCACCGAGCTCACCGCGGGCGAGGATTATATCTATGCCCCCGCGTTTCAGAGCGTAGATGTCGTGCTTCCGGTCTCGGAGGATCTTGCCGCTGCCGAAGCGCGCGAGGCGGTATACTGCGGGGAGGACGCCCGCCGTTACTCTCTGGAAAACGAGAGCGTGATTGCGATCAATTTCGCCGATCTGGAAAAAACCATCACGCTGAACAATGCTCCAATCCAGGATACCGGCATATATTTCCAGATTTCCGACCGCTTCCGCTCTGTGCTGGAGCAGGAGGGAACACAAGTGGAGATTAAGCTGAACGCCTGCGCGGAACTGGGTGACGCCTACAACGTCGCCGCCGTCCGCCGCGGCAGCGACGGCAAAAACGCCGTGGTGATCGGCGCGCACTTTGACGGCAGCGGCTTCTACGGCGATGTGTATTACCCCTCCGCCTACGATAACGGCTCCGGCACGACGGCCATGCTGCTCACCGCCTGTCTTCTGCGCGACATCGCGCCGGAGGACGATGTTGTTTTCGTGGCGTTCAACGGCGAAGAGAGCGGATTGGGCGGCTCCAAGGCATTTGCACCTATGATCTGCGAAATGTACGAATCCGTGGCGGTCGTGAATATCGACTGCGCGGGGCTTGCCTCTTCGGATGGACTCTATCTTTCCGGCAGCAAAACGCAGTTCGGCCCTCTCTCCAAGCTTCTGGAAAACTACACGCCCGATGCCGAAGAGGAGACGAGCGACCATCTGAGCTTTGACGGCATTTCCAACGCCTATGCGGTGAACATCGGCGATACGGGCGCGATGGACTATGCCTTGACGCTCATGCACACGCGCGGCGATACGGCGGACGTGCTCGACACCGGCCGTCTTCTGGGTGTGGCAAAGAGCGTGGAAGCCTACGTCCGCGCCGGGGACTTCCCGCAGACGCAGCCGGAGAGAAGCTTTGAAGATTACAGCATGCTCTACTCCATCCCCGTGAAGCTCTCCGCCTATGAGGGCGCGGATGAGGCGTTCCTCGCCTCGCTCACCGGGGAGGGCTCGGTGTACGATCAGACATTCGCCACGGCCGAAGAGCTTCGGGCGGCTACCGGCATTCGGCTGCTGGATAACGAGTATTCCTCCTCCGACTATGGCATCAGCCTCTCCGTTTGGGCACAGACGGACGAGACCGGCAAGCAGATGATGCAGGGCAATGGCTACGGCTTCCTGACGCTGCCCGACGGCACCGAAGTTTCGCAGAGCATCACGTTCATGCTGGGAACCGACATCGACAGCGATATCCGAAACATGAGCGAGGATGAGGCGGATGTGGAAGAGCTTACCTACCCGATGGCTGCGCTCGGCGTGGATGCTACCATCTACCGCGTGCAGCATAAGCTCAGCGGTTATGATTCCGCTGTCGGCTTCTTCACTTATGAGAATGTCCTCTATGTGTATGAGCTGGACGACGAAGCCTGCAAAGACCCGGTCGCGGTGATCCAGACCGCGCTCGACGGGCACACCGTTGCAGAATAACAAAATAAAGCAAAACCGCATGGGATCCGCTCCCATGCGGTTTTGCTTTTTTGCGAAAAGGAGAAAAATCAACCGGCATGGCTCTCGTCCTCGTCCGGCAGGAAGGGGGCGAACGGCTTTTGCATGAGCCATAGATCGGTGTAGCACGTCACCGCCGAGAGCAGTACGAGCCAGAGAATGCTTACGCCATAAAATGTCGCCGGAGAAATGACGAAGAGAATCACCGGCAGCAGATGGATCACCGCCATGAGAAGCGTCCGCGGCAGATACCCGACGCCGAGGAGCACCGCGTTTTTGATCGTGTTCCAGAGCGTATTTTCAAAAGTCGCCGTGAGCGGGAACGCCCAGAGAAACACCATTAGCCACAGCGCAAAGCAGACGCCCGGCAGCACCAGCCAGAACGGCTGCTCCGGGAAAAGCGCGCGGAGAATGTAT
>CAVIVK010000380.1:0-2430 GCA_963645975.1 Bifidobacteriaceae bacterium
CACGCAGATATTGCAGAGCTTTCAGGGCGTTTACGGCATGTCCCCGGCAGCGTTTCTGCGAGGGCAGAAAATGCATGCCGCAGCTGAACTGCTCCGTTCCACCGACCGGACGGTGCTCGATATCGCCGGGCAGTTCGGATACGATAATGCCAGCAAATTCGCCCGCGCGTTCCGCAGCGTCATCGGCGTATCCCCCAACGCCTACCGCGGCGGCGCGACTGCCGACAGCTGCGCGCCGGTCTGATCCAAATTCCAACACAAAAACAACATTTTGGAGCCGCGTTCGCTCGTTTTGGAGCGGATGCGGCTTTGCAGTTAGCGTATGATAACCTTGCAAACAGGGAAACGCTTCCCCGGATGTATGCTTTTCCACCATGTCACATTATCTCTCACCCCTTTGTGCGGTGCGGCCCGGAAGGAGGACTCACGAATGTCTGAAGAAGTGATCGTCCGACTGGGCGCACCCACACTGGCGGGGATCAAAACCGGGAGCCTGTTCACCTGTGCATACACCTCCCGTAAGAGCGTGGAAGAGTCCTTGCGGCGGCTCAATCGCTGCTTTGCCCCGAAAGGGCTTTGCCTTTTGCCGCTGCGTTATTCTGAGAAAAATGTTCTCCTCTATCTCTTCCGTCCGGCGGAGCTTCGCCGCGACCTGTGCGACCACGAAGCCGCCGAACTGCTCCGGCAGGAGGGTTACCCCTGCGAGAGCTGCGGAAAATGTCTCGCGACGCTCACGCGCAAGCTGCGTAACGGCGGAGAGTTCCCGCATGAGATCGGTCTGTTTCTCAGCTATCCCCCCGAGGATGTAAAGGGCTTTATCGAAAATCGTGCCGCCAACTACAAGCTCAGCGGCCTGTGGAAGGTTTACGGCGACGAAAAGAAAGCGAAAGAGCTTTTTGCCAAATACAAAAAATGCACGGACATCTATTGCGAACGGTACGAAGCCGGCTGCGGTATCGCCGAGCTTGCCGTCGCGGTGTGATGCGCCGGAAAGGATGATTCAATTATGAAAAAAGCAGCTGTGATTTACTGGAGCGGCACCGGCAACACCGAGGCCATGGCGAACGCCGTTGCCGAGGGCATGAAAAGCGAAGGTGCTGAAGTCTCCCTTCTCAGCGCGGACGCCGTGAGCGCCGCCGATCTCGCCGATCTGGACGCCGTGGCGCTTGGCTGCCCGGCCATGGGCTCCGAAGTTCTCGAAGAGGACGTTTTCGAGCCGATGTTCTCCTCCTGCAAGAAGCAGTTCGTCGGAAAAAAGGTCGCGCTCTTCGGCTCCTACGGCTGGGGTGACGGCGAATGGATGCGCACCTGGGAGCAGGACTGCCGCGGCGCCAACATCTCGCTCGTGTGCGAGAGCGTCATCTGCTGCGAGACTCCCGGCGACATCGAGCTGGAAGCCTGCCGCGAACTTGGCCGCGAGCTTGTAAAATAATTCTGGTAGCACACCGGGATTTCCCCTTTCCCGGTTGTTATATATCGATCCATCTCCATCCTTTTCTCTTTGTTGACCCCCCATGCGAGACCGGCTGCCCATAAAGCAGCCGGTCGATTCTATCTTCTCCGCTTGTCGAAAGGCCTGGGAAAATTCCTCTTTACTTTTCTGCGCGGACTTGCTATAATAACTAAGCTTTCAAATGCGCCAGTAGCTCAGCTGGATAGAGTGTTGGCCTCCGGAGCCAAAGGTCGTGGGTTCAAATCCCGTCTGGCGTACCAAAAAAGATTCCCTGCCTCATGAGGCAGGGAATCTTTTTGGGTATATGCCTTTTCTGGACGAGATTTCTTGCCTGGCATACCGTGCTTTCCGGTTTTCCCCGAAAAACCTGCAAATCTTTTCCCTCTTTTTATTGCTTTAAATCGATTGGCGTGGTATGATGCTAATATTCTACATACTACCATGAGAGTTGGGGAAAAGAAATGAAGAGAGAAAACTTCAATTCACGCATCGGGTTCATCCTTGTGAGCGCCGGATGCGCCATTGGCATCGGAAACGTCTGGAAATTCCCGTATCTTGCCGGGCAGAACGGCGGCGGGTATTTTGTCCTCTTTTATCTGCTGTTCCTCATCATTATGGGCATCCCTGTAATGACGATGGAGCTGGCGGTCGGCCGCGCGAGCCGGAAGAGCGCCGTTCTCGGCTATAAGGCGCTCGAGCCTGCCGGGAGCAAATGGCATTGGCACGGCTGGGCGTGCGTCATTGGCTGCCTGCTGCTGATGATGTATTACACGACCGTCTCCGGCTGGATGCTCGCCTACTTCTTCAAATTTGTCTCCGGCGCGTTCACCACCGTTACGGCAGAAACGTCCGACAGCGTGTTTACCAACATGCTCGGAAACCCCATCGAAATGGGCATCTTTATGGCGATTACTGTGGCATGTGGTCTGCTCGTATGTTCCGGCGGCGTGCAGAAGGGTCTCGAAAAGGTCACAAAA
>CAVIVK010000381.1:0-2426 GCA_963645975.1 Bifidobacteriaceae bacterium
GCACGGCGGAGGGGGCGGGAGCGAGATTTGCGCCGCACTCAGAGCAAAACTTTGCGTTGTCGGGGATCTGTTTTCCGCAGAATCGGCAATACATGGGGACTCCTCCTTCTTTATTTATCCGGGGTTTAATTCCATGTTCCTTCATTGGCGGTGAACAGCTCGGCGATACGAGCGCGCAGCGGCGCAAGCTCCTCGCCCGCGAGCGCCGGGTTTTTCCAGCAGAGCGCTTCCGCGGCGGATTGCGCCTCGTGCAGCATGTCCATGCTGCCGAGAAGGTCTTTGACGTGCATTTCCGGCAGACCGTGCTGGCGCGAGCCGAAAAAGTCGCCGGGGCCGCGCAGCTCCAGATCGGCCTGTGCGATCTCAAAGCCGTTGTTTGTGCGCGTGAGCACGCGCAGCCGCTCTCGGGATTCCTCCGTCGGCATGTCGGATACCAGCACGCAGTAGCTCTTCGCCTTGCCGCGCCCAACGCGCCCGCGCAGCTGATGGAGCTGTGAAAGCCCAAACCGCTCGGCGTTTTCCACAACCATGAGTGTGGCGTTCGGCACGTCCACGCCGACCTCCACGACCGTGGTGGAGACGAGAATGTCCGTCTCCCCGGCAGCGAAGGCGGCCATGACGGCCTCCTTTTCCTTCGGCTTCATCCGCCCGTGGACGCACGCGACGGTCAGATCCGGGAAGAGCTTTTGCAGCGCCTCTGCGTGCTCCGAGGCCGATTTGAGCTTGCTCTCGCTCTCTTCATCGTCCTCTACCTTCGGGCAGACGACGAACACCTGATGCCCTTCTTCGACCTGTTTTTGGATAAAGCCGTTTAACCGGGCACGATAGCTTTCCGTTACGGCGAAGGTATCCACCGTTTCCCGCCCCGGCGGCAGCTCGTCGAGCACGGATACGTCGAGATCGCCGTAGATCATCAGCGCGAGTGTGCGCGGGATGGGCGTGGCGGACATAACGAGAATGTGCGGCTGCGCGCCTTTTTCGCCGAGCGCGCCGCGCTGCTCCACACCGAAGCGGTGCTGCTCGTCCGTGACGGCGAGACCGAGATTTTGAAAGCGCACGTCCTCCGTGAGCAGGGCGTGCGTGCCGACGGCAACGTCGCATGCGCCCTCTTCCAGCGCGGCTTTGACCGCGCTTTTTTCCTTTGCCTTCATCGAACCGGTCAGAAGGCATACGCGGATGCCGAACGGCGCGAGAAAGCCCTGTAAGGTTTTCACATGCTGCTGTGCCAGAATTTCCGTCGGCGCCATGAAAGCGCTCTGGTATCCGGCCCGCTGCGCCGCCCATAAAAGCGCCGCCGCGACAAGCGTTTTGCCGCTGCCGACGTCGCCCTGCAAAAGGCGCGACATCCGCTTGCCGGACGCCATATCGCGCAGCGCCTCGTCCACGGCGCGCCGTTGCGCGCTCGTCGGCGAAAAGGGGAGAGCGGCGTAAAACTCTTTAACGTCCGGCAGCGGGATGCGCTCGCCGGGCGCGCTCTCGCGCTGCGCGCGCAGCCGCTGCGTGGCGCAGGAGAGAACGAAAAATTCTTCAAACGTCAGCCGCCGCCGCGCAAGCGCTAGCGTTTCCCAGTCCGGCGGAAAGTGAACGTTCCGATACGCAAAACCGACCTTCGGCAGCTCATGCTGTTTGGTGATCTCCGCGGGCAGCAGCTCCGGCAGCATGTCGCCGCACTCGTCGAGTGCTCTCTCCACGGCGCTGACAACGAGCTTATTGGATATCCCGTGCGTCAGCCGGTAGAGCGGCAGTATCCGCCCCGTGACGACGCCTGCGCGATCCTCCCGCTCAAAAACGGGGTTCGTGAACGATTTGCGCAGAAGATTTCCGCCCGCCTTGCCGTAAAAGACATAGCTCTCGCCCAAAACAAGCTGGTCGCGGACATAGCTCTGGTTGAAAAACGTCACGTCTGCGCTGCCGCTCTCGTCCACGATGCGCAGCTTCACAAGATCGAGCCCGCGCCGAATACGCGTGAGGCGCGGCTCCGTTGCGACCATCGCGCGCACGCACGCCGTCTCGTCGATCGTGAGCTCGGCGATAGGCCGCACAACGGTGCGGTCTTCGTACGCGCGCGGGAAATAGTTGAGAAGATCGCCGAGCGTGCGCACGCCGAGACGCTCAAGCGCCTTGGCTCGCTGCTCGCCGACGCCTTTTATGTAACGGACATCTGTGGAAAGCTCCGGCACGATCTTCTCTCCTTTCAAAAATTTTTTATTCCGCGAGTGTTTCCCACTCGGTGTAAAGCGCTTCAAGTGCTTCCTCAGCGGCGTCCTTCTGCGCGCCGAGCTCAAGCAGCTTCTGGTAATCGGAGGCGTTTTTCTCCATTTCGGCTTCAATGTCGCGCAGCGACGCCTCGGCGCGCTCAATGTCGCGCTCGATCTTCTGGCGGCGGCGGTCGCGGTTCGGCTCGGTCTTTTTCTTCGGCTTTTCCT
>CAVIVK010000382.1:0-2422 GCA_963645975.1 Bifidobacteriaceae bacterium
GTGGTACGCACCATGCCGCAGATGTTTATCGATGTGACGAATAACCAATCTGAGCGGCTGCAGGTGGCGGCATACGCCCGAGTGTCCACCGAAAAAGAGGAACAGGAGGACAGCTTCGAGCGGCAGGTCGAGCACTACAAACAGCTGATCTACTCAAAACCAGAGTGGCAGTTCGTTGATGTCTATGCGGATCCCGGCATCAGCGGGACGCGAGCAGAAAAAAGGCCAGACTTCCTCCGTATGATTGAGGACTGCCGCGCGGGGAAAATACAGAAAGTACTGGTTAAGAGCATCAGCCGCTTCGCTCGAAATACTGTCGATGCGCTGCAATACATCAGAGAGCTTAAAGATCTCGGAATCAGCGTGTACTTCGAGAGCGAGAACATTGACACGCTAACACCCGGAGGCGAAGTACTCCTGACAATCCTCGCGGCTATGGCCGAACAGGAAAGCCGCACGATCAGCAGCAACATTAAGTGGGCATGGCAGCGGAAGTTCCAGAAAGGCGACATCATACTGAATACAGGGCTCATGCTCGGATATCGAAAGATCGGAAAAGATGATGAAGGCCACGATGTATATGAGATCAACGAAGAAGAGGCGGAGATTGTCAGGAGGATATACCGAGAGTTCATCGCCGGGTACTCTATTACGCAGATTGCAAAGCGGCTACAGGCAGATGGAGTCAAAACCAAGCTCGGCAAGGAAAACTGGCGGCACAATGTCATCGAGAGCATCCTCACGAATGAGAAATATACAGGCAATGCACTGCTCGGCAAGACGTTCAAACCGGACGTGCTCACAAAATATCGCCAGAAAAACGACGGCAAGAAAGCGCCGATCTACTACGTCGAAGGATCGCATCCCGCAATCATTGAAAAAGGGCTGTTCGATCTGGCACAGCAAGAGATGCAGCGAAGAAGAGATGTAAATGACAATAAGGTCGGTGGCGGTAGATATAGCAGCCGCTATCCTTTCAGCGGGATGCTCGTATGCGGTATCTGCGGATCCAAGCTGCGCAGGCAGGTACGGACAATGGGCAGTGGAAAGCGGACGGCATCATGGGGCTGCTGCAATAGGATAAACAATGGTCGAGCAGAATGCGACAGTCATCATGTCAACGAAGATGTATTGGAGGCAACTTACCTCACCGCGATGCGAAAGCTCGTCGATAGCGCTGAAGAAGTAGTTGAGGTGGTGAGGGACGGCGCTGAGCTCGCACTAGAACCGGAAAACAAAGCCGCAATGGAGCGAATCGATGAAGAAACCATCCATCTGCAAGAAGCAGCGCTCGCCCTTCATAAGGCAAAGCAGCGGATGGAAATCGGGTCTGCGGAATATGCATCACGGATCAAAGCGTACAGTGAGCGGATGAAGGAACTGGAGGCCGAACGCAATGAGCTGCAAGGAATGGCAGCCAAATACGCTGAGGTCAGGATGTGGCTCGATACCTTCATAGAGCAAACGATGCAAAGTGATACGCTCACCACGGTTGATGGCACGACCATGAAAATGCTTGTCGACAGGATACACGTCAGAAACGACGGCATCGTGGTCGAATTCAAATGCGGCGTGGCAATCGAGCAGAAATACGTGAAATGAGAAAACGAACCGCCAGTGGGAAAAACACATCCTGCTGGCGGTTATCATTTTGGCGTTTTTCCATAGGTTTTCGTATCATTACGGCGCTCTTTCACAAAAAGCTCTGTATTCTTCGGAATACAGAGCTTTTTTATTGCTTGATTCGTCAAAAGGAGCTGATGCAGCATGATCTTTTTTACAGCAGATACGCACTTTGGACACAGCAATGTGATCCGCTTCTGTGACCGCCCCTTTGCCTCCGCCGCAGAGATGGACGAAACCATGATCCGAAATTGGAATGCGCGCGTAACCGGCGGCGACACGGTGTATATTCTTGGCGATATGTTCTTCCGCAGCACCAACGCAGAAGAAATTCTGAAGCGGCTGAAGGGCAAAAAGCGGTTGATTGTCGGCAACCACGACGGCTCCTGGATGACAAAATTCGATTATGCAAAGTATTTCCTCAGCGTGGACAAATTTCTGGAAACCTCGGACGGGCGGCACACGCTCACCCTGTGCCACTATCCGATGCTTACCTGGAAGCACGCCATGCGGTCATATATGATCCACGGGCACATTCATAACGACACCAGCGCCGACTTTTATCCGCTGATTGCCGCGCGGGAAAATGTTCTGAATGCCGGCGTGGACATCAATGACTTCCAGCCCGTCACCTTCGAGGAGCTGCTGGAAAACAACCGACGCTTCAAAAGCGGCTTTCATACCGGCAGCCTGTAACGGCATCATGCCGCCTTTGCGCTGCATCTCCCCGGCAGAGACCTCTGCCGGGGAGATTTTTCCGCCAAAAAGGTTGACAAATCCGGTCTTTGCGGCTATAATC
>CAVIVK010000383.1:0-2410 GCA_963645975.1 Bifidobacteriaceae bacterium
TCGCCTTCACGCGTGACCCCGCCACCGGCGAGAAGAAGCTCATGGGCGAGTTCCTTACGAACGCGCAGGGCGAAGACGTCGTCGCCGGCGTCCGCACCCCGATGCCCATCGCCCAGATGGAAGAGAAGTTCCCCGAAGCGTTCCACCAGTTTGTGCAGGTCTGCTCCACGCTGGAGAACCACTATCACGATATGCAGGACATGGAGTTCACCGTCGAGAACGGCAAGCTCTTCATGCTCCAGACCCGCAACGGCAAGCGCACCGCGCAGGCCGCGCTCAAGATCGCGTGCGACCTCGTGGACGAAGGCATGATCGACGAGAAGCAGGCCGTTCTGATGATCGACCCGCGCAACCTCGACACCCTGCTCCACCCGCAGTTTGACGCCGAAGCGCTCGCCAAGGCGAACCCGATGGGCAAGGGCCTCGGCGCGAGCCCGGGCGCTGCCTGCGGCAAGATCGTCTTTAACGCCGATGACGCCATTGAGTGGAAGAAGCGCGGCGAGAAGGTCGTTCTCGTCCGTCTCGAGACCTCTCCCGAGGACATCACCGGCATGAAGGCCTCCCAGGGCATTCTCACCGTCCGCGGCGGCATGACCTCCCACGCGGCGGTCGTTGCCCGCGGCATGGGCACCTGCTGCGTCTCCGGCTGCGGCGACATTGCCATGGACGAGGAGAACAAGAAGTTCACCCTCGGCGGCAAGACGTTCCACGAAGGCGATCCCATCTCCATCGACGGCTCCACCGGCAAGATCTACGACGGCATCATCCCGACCGTTGACGCCACCATTTCCGGCTACTTCGGCCGCATCATGGGCTGGGCGGACAAGTACCGCCGTCTGCGCGTCCGCACCAACGCCGACACCCCGCGCGATGCGAAGAAGGCTCGCGAGCTGGGCGCCGAGGGCATCGGCCTCTGCCGTACCGAGCACATGTTCTTCGAGGCCGACCGTATCGCCGCGTTCCGCGAGATGATCTGCTCCGACACCGTGGAAGAGCGCAAGGTCGCTCTCGCGAAGATCCTGCCGTATCAGCAGGGCGACTTTGAGCAGCTGTACGAAGCTCTCGAAGGCATGCCGGTAACCATCCGCTTCCTCGATCCCCCGCTGCACGAGTTCGTGCCCAACACCGAGGCCGAAATCGAGCTGCTCGCCAAGACTCAGGGCAAGACCGTTGAGCAGATCAAGAACATCATCGCCTCGCTGCATGAGTTCAACCCGATGATGGGTCACCGCGGCTGCCGTCTGGCCGTCACCTTCCCGGAGATCGCCGAGATGCAGACCCGTGCCGTCATCCGCGCCGCCATCAACGTTCAGAAGCGCCACAGCGACTGGACCGTCAAGCCCGAGATCATGATCCCGCTGGTCGGCGAGGTCAAGGAGCTCAAGTACGTCAAGGACGTCGTCGTCGCCACCGCCGATGAAGAGCTGAAGGCCGCCGGCGTTGAGATGCCGTACAAGGTCGGCACCATGATCGAGATCCCGCGTGCCGCTCTGACCGCGGACGAGATCGCCAAGGAAGCCGAGTTCTTCTCCTTCGGCACCAACGACCTGACCCAGATGACCTTCGGCTTCAGCCGTGACGACGCCGGCAAGTTCCTCGGCGCGTACTACGACAAGAAGATCTACGAGAACGATCCGTTCGCCCGCCTCGACCAGGTCGGCGTCGGCAAGCTGGTCAAGATGGCCGCCACCCTCGGCCGCCAGACCCGCCCCGACCTGCACCTCGGCATCTGCGGCGAGCACGGCGGCGATCCCTCCTCCGTCGAGTTCTGCCACAAGGTCGGCCTGGACTACGTGTCCTGCAGCCCGTTCCGCGTGCCCATCGCCCGCCTCGCCGCTGCACAGGCTGCGATCAAACAAGGGTGAGCTATCTCTGAGTAGGTGAAACAGCAAGTATTCACTGACTAAGTGATATACATTGCTCCGTTTAGCTGGCTTTTTGACCCGAAATAAAGAAAAATACGGTGTTGCTCCAAATGGAGTGACACCGTATTTTTTATTGCTTTTATAGGGCAAGTTGGGAAAATGGGAGAGCAGATTAGATATTCAGTGTGCCAATGGCACTCTGAATGGTACTCTGAATGGCACATTGAAGGGGGCACTCTGAAGGGTTGGGGCATTAACAAAAGTGATGCATTGTTTTTGGTGCTGCTGTAAGGTACAGTCTGTTCAGAGGTGATGCATGATGGATTTTTGCTACAGGCGCAATCGTAAGATTGAGGACACAAAGAAAGCGGACAAGGCATTTGACAGGGTCTATGCTGAAAAGGGTGATGATGGTGCAGCATTGCAGGAACTGCTTGGATATGTGAGAGCCGGTGACACTGTTACTATTGAGGATGCCCGAGAGCTTGGTGAGTCAGCTACCGAGTTTATTGAACTGGCTCTTGCACTGTACAGGAAGCGGGCTG
>CAVIVK010000384.1:0-2352 GCA_963645975.1 Bifidobacteriaceae bacterium
AGATAACAAAAAAGCCGCCCTGACGGCGGCAAATTGACAAAGCGCGGCGCGCATGGTATGATGGACAAGCTCCGAAAGGAGCCATCGGGCGCTGCCATATACGGTAGGCGGTTAGTCACCTTCCCGGAAGGGAGGTGGTGTCTATGGTTACATACGATGCGCTTTTTGCGTATTCGCTCGTACTGATAGGCCTTGCCGGTCTGATTATTCAGATTTGCAAACGAAAATGACCGCCCCCGGCCAAGGAAGACGGTCATTTCGTTTGAAATAACTTTTTCTTAGGCTAACCGCTTATCGGCAGCGCCCTTTGTATTTTTCATTATACGCATTTCCGCCGCTTTGTCAAGTACGACAGGGCGGCTTTTTCATGCCGCCGGAAAGGAAACATCTTTTATGAGTGAGGCAATCATATCAGCTGCCGCGATCATCCTCGTGGCCGTCATCGAGGCGCTTGCCGCGAGGGATCGCAAACAGGCGAAAGCCGAGCGTGACGCCGAAGCCGAGCGGCAGAAGCAGCAGGAGCAGATGACGCTCCTGCTCGTCAAGGGCGTGTGGGCGTGTACGGCGCTCGCCGAGGCGACCGCAAAGGCCGTGCAGCGCATTCCCGACGCGCACTGCAACGGGGATATGCACCACGCCTTGGAATACGCCGCCAGCGTCAAGCACGAACAGAAAGAATTTTTCGCGCGGCAGGGCATCCATGCCGTATTGGACACGGAGGGCGCAGCATGAAAAAGCGGGACAAATATCTTGCCGCGGCGATCTTCAACCTCTGCTGGTACTGCCTCGCGGCGCTGGCGCTGGCGGCCTGCGACAAGCTCGTGCCGGACAGTCTGACAGTCGCGTGGTTCGGCGCGTGGACCGTGGAGCTCGCCCTCGTCGCGGGCATCAAAATCAAGGGAAAGGACGAATAGCGATGAAATTTGAACTCAACGACAAAGTCTACGACGTGCTCAAATGGCTGGCGCTGATCGCGCTGCCCGCGCTGGCGGTTCTCTACAACGTCCTCGCGGGCGTGTGGGGCTGGCCCTGCGCGCAGGAGGTCGCGACGACCATCAACGCCGTGATCGCCTTCATCGGCACGATCATCGGGATTAGCACGGCACAGTACAAAAAGGAGGGCGACGATGGCACAGGCAAGTGATATCCTCGCCGTGGCGGCCAAGGAGATCGGCACGGTCGAGCAGAGCGGCAACCGGCAGAAATACGGCAAGGCCTACGGCATGGACGGGGTCTACTGGTGTATGCAGTTCGTGTGGTGGTGCTTTCAGCAGGTCGATAAATCGCTCTTCATGGAGGGCGGCAAGACCGCCTCCTGCGGCGAACTGATGCGCTGGGCGCAGACCCACGGACAGTGGGTCACAAAGGGCTTTCAGCCCGGCGACGTGCTGATCTACGACTTCCCGAACACGCAGTATACGACCGACCACACCGGCATCTGTGAGAGCGTGAGCGGGCAGTACGTGACCGCCATCGAGGGCAATACCTCGAACGGGAACACGGGCAGCCAATCGAACGGCGACGGGGTGTATCGCCGCAAGCGCAAGCTCTCGCTCGTGCTCGGCGCGTACCGTCCGAAGTACGAGGACTTCCGCGCGCAGCTCCAAAAGCGCTCCGGCCTCGCCGACGCGACGATGGACTACCTCGCGGCGTACAAGTACGGCGCCGACCTCATCCGCAAGCTGGCAACGATGAAATAATACCCCTGCCCGCCACCATAAGGCCACACCTACCTCTCCAACGCCGCGCCCATCCGCACCCATCTCTCCGATACCATGCCAACCTCTCCGACATAACACCAATCTCGCCACCCCTGCAAACGCGGCGCCGATTGGGATGCCGATATGCGCGGCACCTACGGGCGTGGCAGCTCCTATGCCGGACGTGGCACGCACTATGTGCGCGGGCACTATTCCCGCGACGGCGCGATGGAGAGCATGAAGCGGCAGCTCCAAGAGATGCTTGACAACGCCGACGACGAGAGCATCCGCAAGGCGATTCAGCGCTGCATGGATACCATCGAGGGCTAAGGGGGGGTGCGCCCCCCATGATCGACGAGAGCGAGATCAGACAGTGGATCGCGCGGCTTGAAGCCGAGCCGTCAAGCTGGGGCAACTATGAAAAATTGTCCGTGCTCTACACCATCATCAACCAGCACACGCCGACGGCGGAGCCGGCCGCGTACTCCGCGGCGCCGGCCCCCGAAACGGTAGGCAGCTACGGAGACAGCGAGTTTTTGCAAGCCGTTTCCGGTCTTGACCGGTCCTGCGCGTGGACGGTCATGGACGAGCTGATGGATAGCTTAAAGACCGTCAATGAGCGCGTTTACAACGGCGTCATGCGAAAACTGGG
>CAVIVK010000385.1:0-2345 GCA_963645975.1 Bifidobacteriaceae bacterium
ATGGAACTCAAGCCCTTTGGCATTGATGTGATCGTGGTGGAACCGGGCGGCATCAAGACCGATTGGGGCATCATCGCCGCGGAGAATTTGAAAAAGACTTCGGCAAGCGGTGCGTATGCGGAAATGGCGAATAAAGCGGCTGACGGTATGATTAAAAATTACAGCGGTAATATGCTTTCCAAGCCGGAACTGATTGCAAGAACAGTCCGCAAAGCGGTCACAAAACGCCGCCCTCATACCCGTTATCTGATCGGCTTCGGAGCAAAGCCGATGGTCTGGACGCACAAGATTTTCGGAGACCGGGTATTTGATTGGGTCATCAAAAACTTTAGCTGACGGTGGTGGGAAAGGTGAACGCACTTGTTCTTTACTATTCTTTCAGCGGCAATACCCGGCTGATCGCAGAAACGGTTGCAAAGGAACTGAACGCCGATCTGGAAGAATTGAAGCCGGTCAAGCCGTTGAATGCCAGCGGTGCGGGGTATGTGATGTGGGGGCTGCGTCAGCTTGTAAGTCAAAACAAGCCGCCGCTGCTTCCGCTGGAGCACGACCCCGAAGCGTATGATCGAATCGTTATCGGAACGCCGGTGTGGTCTTATACCGTTACGCCACCCATTCGCACATTCCTTGACGAGCACCACTTCACCGATAAGAAGATTGCCCTGTTCTGCTGCCACGGCGGAAACTATGGGAAAACGCTGGATGATATGAGGAACGCTTTGGCCGGCAATGAGATCATCGGAACAGCGGATTTCTATGACCCGCTAAAGCACGATACCGCCGGGCTTCTCCTGAAGTCCGGCAGCTCTTTTTATAATACGGTCGAGTTATCCCATTGACAAATTGCTCACAGACGCTTACAATGCCGCCTATCCATAGAAACCGAGGGATACCACCGTGGAACAAACCGAAATTTTCGGAACGGAAAAAATCAGCAGAATTCTGTTCCGACTCGCGCCGCCGGTCATGCTGGCGCAGCTCATTCAGGCGCTTTATAACATTGTTGACAGCCTTTTCGTTGGCCGGTATTCGCACTCCGGGCTGACGGCGCTGTCTATCATATATCCAATGCAGCTTTTGATGATCGCTCTCGCCGTCGGAACCGGCGTGGGGATCAACACGGTCATGGCGGCAAAGCTCGGCACGGGCGAGCGGGAAAAGGCGGACGAATACGCCGGCGTGGGAACGCCGCTCGCTCTCGCGCTCTGGCTCATCTTCGCCGTGGTCAGCTGGGCGGTCATGCCGGCCTATGCGAGAATGTCCACATCCTCCGAGACCGTGATCCGGGATGTGACCGTGTATGGCCGGATCGTGTGCGTGTGCAGCTTCGGGCTCTTTTTGGAGAGCATTTGGACAAAGGTGCTGCAATCGACCGGCGACATGAAAATGCCGATGATTGCCCAAATTCTCGGCGCGGTTACAAACATTGTTCTCGATCCGCTTTTGATCTTTGGCCTGCTCGGCCTGCCGGAAATGGGCATCGCCGGTGCCGCCGTGGCGACGGTAGCGGGGCAGATCGTGGCGGCGCTCGTCGTGAGGAAAAAGGGCTTTCGCCGTTCGCCCGCGGTGAAGGTGTATCCACACCATGTCAAAAAAATCTTCCGTCTCGGTGTGCCGAACATTCTGATGCAGTCGGCTTACACCTTTTATATCTTCGGCCTCAATCTGATTCTGGCGGGCTTTTGCGACGAGGCGGTCACCGCCCTCGGCATTTATTACAAATGGCAGACGTTCTTCTTCATCCCGCTCGGCGCGATGCAGACGTGCATTGTCCCGGTCATCAGCTACAACTACGCCGCACGAAACATTGACCGCTGCCGGAAAACGCTCTCAGAATCCGTCCTCTTCGGCATGGCGCTTATGGCGGTCGGAACGGCGTGCTTCGTATCTTTCCCCGCCCGGCTGCTGCGGGTGTTCACGTCCGACGCGCTGGTGATATCGATCGGTACGGTTGGCTTCCGCATTGTCGGGCTCAGCTTCCTGCCGATGGTCACGTCGCTGATCTTCCCGGTATTCTTCCAGGCGGTGGGCTCCAGCTTGAAAAGCTCTGCGCTGACCGTGGTGCGGACGGTTGTGCTGTTTGTCCCGCTGGGCTATCTCTTCTCGCGCTTCGGGCTGAACTCGTTTTGGCTGACATACCCCGTCACCGAAGTGCTGACGAGCGCCGTGGGGTTCGTGTTCTACCGGCAGTTTCTCCAAAAGGACTATGTCAGTAAGGCAAAGCCGGTGCGTGTGCCCGAGGAAAACGCCGCGCGAAAGCCGAGCGCATTATCTGCTGCAAAACAATAAAACATTCGCTCAAAAAAGGAGCTGCCGGACGAAACGTCCGTGTACTTGTCAAGTAA
>CAVIVK010000386.1:0-2281 GCA_963645975.1 Bifidobacteriaceae bacterium
CGATCGCCCAGCGGATCGCCTCCGGCCGGTCGCAGATGACCTTGTAGGGCGCTTTTCCCGCGCGGACCCCGGGCAGGATCTCCTCAATGATGCTCATGGGATCCTCGGTGCGCGGGTTGTCGCTCGTGACGATGACGAAATCGGCGATGTCCGCGGAGATTTTCCCCATGATCGGGCGCTTTTTCCGGTCGCGGTCGCCGCCGGCGCCGAAGAGCATCACGAGACGCTTCGGCGCAATGCCGCGCAGCGTCGTGAGGACGTTTTCGATGGCGTCCGGCGTGACGGCATAGTCGATGAAAATGCTGTAGTCGCCGTCCGTCGGCACCGGCTCCACACGGCCCTTTGCGCCGTGAGCCGTTTCGAGCGCCGCGGCGGCATCCGCGAGGGATACGCCGAGCAGCCGTGCGCATGCGATCGCCGCGAGAGCGTTATACACGGAAAACTGTCCCGGCAGGTTCGTTTTTACGCGGACGAGCTCGCCCTCCTCCAGCGCGCAGAAGCGCACGCCGCTCGGCGCAAGACGGATATCGCGCGCTGTGAGCGAGGCGCTGTCGCTCTTCGCAGAGAACGTATATACCGGCTGCGGGGCGTCTTTCATAACGGTTTCCGTCCACGGATCGTCCGCATTTGCCGCCGTCTTTTCGCACATGGGGAAGAGCATGGCCTTGGCCTTCGCATATTCTCCCATGGTGTTGTGGAAATCGAGATGATCCTGCGTCAGGTTCGTGAAGAGGCCGACGGCAAAATGCACGCCCGCCACGCGGCGCAGCACCAGCGAGTGGGAGGAAACCTCCATCACGCAATGGGTACATCCGGCGTCCGCCATCTGGCGGAAGAGCGCCTGCAAATCGCAGGATTCCGGCGTGGTGTGCTCGGCGTGAAATTCCTCGTCGCCGATCATGTTCGATATGCTGCCGATGAGGCCGACCTTTGCGCCGAGGGTCTTTTCCAGGATCTGTTTGACGAGAATGGTCGTCGTCGTCTTGCCGTTTGTGCCGGTGATGCCGATGACCTTCATTTCGCGGCTGGGATCGCCGTAGAAGTTCCGCGCGGCGAGCGCGAGACCGAGACGGCTGTCGTCCGTCTGAACATACGGCACATCCGTTTCCGGCGCTTCCTCGCACAGCACGGCGGCGCAGCCCTTTTCCACCGCCATGGGGATATATTTATGTCCGTCCGACTCATACCCGCGCACGGCGACGAAGAGATCGCCGCTTTTCACACGGCGGGAATCATAGCAGACGCCCGTGATCTCCGTATCGCCGGAGGCGGTCGCGGAGAGCACGTTGATTTCCTTGAGAATTTCCGAAAGCTTCATGATACTTCCTCATAATGTCCCGGCCGGATCAGTACCGGCCGTATGTATCGTTATCGTCGTTGACGATGCTGACTTCAATCACGCTGCCTGCGGGAACGTTTTCCCCCGCGGCGACGCTCTGGAACACGACACGTACCGTATCGCTGTCGGCGAGGATCGTGCTGTCCGAGCGGAGGAACAACCCTCTGGCAAAAAGAGTCTCCCGCGCCTCGGTATACGTGAGCCCTGTGAGTTCCGGCACGGTCTTCTCTTGTATTTCCGGCGTCTCGCCCGTATAGACGAGCACCGTTGTGCCGCTCGCGACAACAGTTCCTTTTCCCGGCAGCTGGCCGGTGACGATATCGCCGGTCCCCTCAATCCGGGCGGAGAGCCCGGCTTCGCGGAGAAGCTTCACCGCTTCCTCCGGCGTTTTGCCGGTGAGGGGCGGAACGGCGCGGTCGATGTATTTTTCCTCCGCTTCGCTGTAGCGCGGCTGTACGCCGAGATACGGCAAAACCTCGCCGAGAACACGCCCGACAACGGGCGCTGCCATCTGGCCGCCGGAAATATAAATCCCCGTCTCGTTGGATGGCGTATCCATCAAAATGAGACACACGACCTGCGGATCGTCCGCGGGTGCATAGCCGATGAAGGAGACGATATATTCCTTCTTTCCTCCGGCGGCGTCCTGCGCCACCTTTTCGGAGGTGCCGGTCTTGCCCGCAATGTGATACCCGGCGACGTAGGCGTTCTTGCCGGTGCCCTGCTTTGTGTCGCACACCACCTGCTCCAAAATGGCGTTCACCTGCGCGCTCGTCTCTTCGGAAATGACCTGTCGGAGCACCTCCGGCTCGGTTTTCGATACGAGAGCGCCGGTGCCGTCCGTGACGGAATCGACAATGTACGGCTTCATGAGATACCCGCCGTTACAGCAGGCGCTCACGGCGGTGATGAGCTGGAGAGGCGTGATGTTGAACGTCTGGC
>CAVIVK010000387.1:0-2278 GCA_963645975.1 Bifidobacteriaceae bacterium
ATGCGCTGCTCGCGGTTTCCATGAACCTCTGCAACGGCTTTACGGGACTCTTTTCTCTCGGCCAGGCGGGCTTCATGACACTTGGCGCTTATACCTACGCCATTTTCACCATTCCCACGGCGGCGCGTCCCGGCGTGTACTACCTCTATGGTGTTGCCGATTGGCTCGCCAATCTCCATCTGCCGATCATCGTGGCGCTTCTTGCCGCCGGCGTTGTCGGCGCGCTCTTCGCCGCGCTCATCGGCGCGCCGGTGCTCAAGCTCAAGAGCGACTATCTTGCCATCGCAACGCTCGGCTTTGCCGAGGTCGTGCGTATCGTTGTTGCCTCCTCACCGCTCAACCGCATCACGAATGGCTCGCTTGGATTGACGAAGATCCCCGGCTTTTCGTCCTACTACGGCATTTTCATCGTGGTTGCCGTCTGCATCACGCTGATTGTCCTGATTATCAACTCCTCCTATGGCCGCGCGTTCAAAGCGATCCGCGACGACGAGATCGCCGCGGAGGCGATGGGCATCAACCTTGCCAAGCACAAGCAGATGAGCTTTATTATCAGCTCGTTTTTTGCGGCCATCGGCGGCGCGCTGATGGCGATGTTCCTTGGCGCGGTGTCGTCTACAACGTTCACTATCGCCGTTACATACTTTATCCTGCTTATCGTCGTCATCGGCGGCATGGGCAGCGTGACGGGCAGCATTCTCTCTGCGTTTCTTGTCATTGCGAGCCGCGAGTGGTGGCTGCGTTTCCTTGATAAGACAACCTACATCGGCAATTTCCGTGTGCCCCTGCTCAAGACCGGCTTCCGTATGGTCGTGTTCTCCGTAATTCTCATGGTTGTGGTGCTGTTCTTCCGCACCGGCATTATGGGGGATAAGGAGTTTAGCTGGGATCGCATTGCGGCTCGATGCAAAAAGCTCTTCGGCGGGAAAAAGAAGGCCGTTTCCGGAGGTGAAAACCATGAGTGAATCGATGCTCCATATGGAAAACGTCACCATGCAGTTCGGCGGTGTTGTGGCGGTAAATAACCTTTCGCTCAATGTGGATAAGGGCGAGATCGTTGCGCTCATCGGCCCGAACGGCGCAGGTAAGACGACGGCCTTCAACTGCATCACCGGCGTATACCAGCCGACGAACGGAAAGGTGTTCTTTGAAGATCAGCTCATGGTCTCCGCGCATCCGACCGGAAAGATGCAGAAAAATTATCAGGGCATGAACGCCGAGATGTATCTCAAGGAAAAGATTCTCGAACCGACGCCTGACCAGATTACAAAGCTCGGCATTGCACGCACATTCCAGAACATCCGCCTGTGGAAATCCATGACGGTGTTTGAAAATGTTCTCACGGCCAAGCACATGCGCGCCAAGCAGAACGTATTCAGCGCGGCGCTGCGTGTCTCTGTGGCGGAGGATCGCCGCATGGAAAAAGAGACAATGGAACTGCTCGAAGAGCAGAACCTTGTGCAGTATCGTAATGAGCTCGCAACGTCCCTGCCGTACGGTTTGCAGCGGCGGCTGGAGATCGCCCGTGCTCTCGCTACCGATCCGAAGCTCCTTCTGCTCGATGAGCCTGCCGCCGGTATGAACCCGCAGGAGACGGAAGAGCTTGGCCAGTTTATCATGCAGATCAAAAAGAAATACGACCTCACGATCCTCATGATCGAGCACCACATGGAGCTCGTTATGAAATTCTCCGACCGTATCTATGTGGTCGATTTCGGCAAGCTTATCTCGCAGGGGACGCCCGCCGTTGTGCAGGGCGATCCGAAAGTTATCGAAGCGTATCTGGGGGTGGCGGAAGAATGAACGATGTAATTCTCTCCATTCAAGATCTCAGCGTGAACTACGGCGGCATCGAAGCCGTCAAGGGGATTTCTTTCGATGTCCATGAGGGCGAAATTGTCACGCTCATCGGCGCAAACGGCGCGGGCAAAAGCTCAACGCTTCGCACGATCGCCGGTCTCGTGAAGCCCTCCGGCGGCACGATCAACTTCCGCGGCGACAACATCACCGGACGCGACGCCACGACCATCGTGAAAAAGGGCATCACGCTCGTCCCGGAGGGACGGCACATTTTCCCCGATCTCACGGTGCTTGAAAACCTCAAGGTCGGCGCATATCTCCGCAACGACGATATCTCCGGCGACATCCAGTGGGTGTACGATCTTTTCCCGCGCCTGCGCGAGCGCTCGTGGCAGGCGGGCGGCACGCTCTCCGGCGGCGAGCAGCAGATGCTGGCTGTGGGCCGCGCGCTAATGGCGCGCCCGAAGCTCATTATGAT
>CAVIVK010000388.1:0-2278 GCA_963645975.1 Bifidobacteriaceae bacterium
CCCGCTGCCGAAACGGTCACGTTCACCGATTCGAGCGGACGCGAAGTTGAGCTGCCCGCCAACATCACGAAGATCGCCCCCAGCGGCCCGGTCGCCACGATGATCCTCGCGGCGTTTGCGCCCGAAAAGCTCGTCTGCGTTGGTACCAGCGTCAGCGAAAGCCAGGTTCCGTATCTGTATGACGGCATTGCCGACCTGCCTGTGACCGGACAGCTTTACGGCGGCAAGGCCACGCTGAATCTCGAAGAGCTGCTCGCCACCGGCGCGGAGGTCATCATCGACCTCGGCGACTTCAAGAAGTCCATTGCCGAAGACCTGACCGCTCTCCAGGAGCAGACCGGTCTGCCCTGCATCTTCATTGAGGCCGACCTCACCCACATGGCGGACGCTTTCCGCACCCTCGGTTCCATCCTCGGCAAGGAAGAGCGCGGCGAAGAGCTTGCCAAGCTCGTCGAGGAGACCATGACCATGGCCGCCGAAAACAGCGCGAAGATCACGGATGACCAGCGTCTCTCCGTGCTCTACAGCTCCGGCAGCGATCCTCTCGGCACGAACGCCGAGGGTTCCTCCCAGGCGCAGGTGCTCGGCATCGTCGGCGCGACGAACGCCGTTGTCGTGGAAGACGTCACCAGCAAGGGCGGCGGAAACATGATCAACATGGAGCAGCTCTACAACTTCGATCCCGACGTTGTCCTTGTGACCGATCCCATGGCTCTTGAGATCGTAGAGACCGAGGCTGCGTGGCAGGAGCTGCGCGCCGTGAAGGACGGCAAGGTCTACACCGTGCCTTGCGATCCCTACTGCTGGCTGTCTGCGCCCCCGTCCATGAACATGGTTCTCGGCGTGTGGTGGCTCGGCAACCTGCTGTACCCGGAGGTCTATGACTACGACATGACCGCTAAAGCGCAGGAAATCTACAAGATATTCTGGAACTACGACCTGACGGCGGAAGAAGCCGCAGCCATGCTCAGCAAATAAACCGGAAAAACGATCATCCCCCGCGGACGTCGTCTGCGGGGGATGATTTTATGCGGTTATAATTTCGTGTAAGAATCGTCTTTTAATGCATCGGGCAGCCGTGGTGCGCGGGCATCTCGCCTTCGCGGATCTCGGCGCGGCAGCAGATCAGCTCTCCGAGAATGCTCACGGCGATCTCCGCCGGTGTGACTGCGCGGATGGGCGTGCCGATCGGTGTATGCACATGCTTGAGCGCTTCCTCCGGGATGCCGCGGTCCATGAGTGTTTTGTTGACAAACGCGATCTTGCTGCGCGAACCGACAACGCCGAGATAGGCATGCGGCGAGCGGAGCACCTGTTCCTCAATGGCAAGATCGCCGGAATGGCCGTTCGTCATGACGACGACATAGTCCTCGGTGGTGAGCGTTACGGTGTCAGCAATGTTGTCGTAGTCGCAGACCATGGCGTCCTCCGCGCCTTTGAAGAGAGAAAGTTCGGCGAAGGCCGGGCGATTATCGAGCACGATGCAGCGAAAGTCCACCGCGCCGAGCATCGGCGTGAGCGCCTGCGCAATGTGGCCGCCGCCGAAGATGACAACGCGGTTGAAGAGCGGCAGCGGTTCGGCATAGTAGGCGCTCGTGACGACCGTGTGCGTCGTGCAGAGTGTAGCGCGCTCTTCCTCGCTCACACCCTCGCCGCAGAGCAGTCCTTCCTCGCCGTAAAGACTTGGCACGCTGCCGTCGAGCGGGAGGACGAGCCAGCCGTGCTTACCCGCCTCGATGCGGTCACACACGGCGCCGGCAAGCAGGCTCCAGCGGAGATCGTCGGCGCTTACATACTCGAAGAGAACTGTGACGTCACCGCCGCACTGCATGCCGATATCCTCTTTGTCGTTGGGGCGGAGTACAAATTCGTGTACGGCGCTCTTACCGGTTTTGAGAAGCTCGATGGCTTTTTTTTCGGACTGGTATTCCACAGCGCCGCCGCCGATCGTGCCGGTGATGCGGCCGCGCTCGCCGACGAGCATCGCTGCACCCGCGCCGCGCGGTGCGCTGCCGCGGTCGGCAATGACCGTTACGAGCATAACATTGCGCTCTTCTTCGATTTCATAAAGCAGCTTGGAAAAAATCCTTCGCATGGGTATTCCTCCTGACTTGTGATCTGTATCGGATTCCTGTATAATTATTTTATATTATATAAATTATACTGCGGCGAGCAAAGAAAGGCAAGGTACAATCCGCATGGAGCTATATGAAGCGTTTATATCCTTGATCCCGGCGCACCTGCGCATTACGATGGCGGTGCGCGGACGGTATCAGGC
>CAVIVK010000389.1:0-2275 GCA_963645975.1 Bifidobacteriaceae bacterium
GAGCTCCGGCCGCCCGGCGCCGGAATATACCGAGACCGTAAACGAAAACCGCCGCGCTGCCCGCCCGGCAGCGGATACGGGAAGAGCGGCGCAGCGCGCCGTGCCGTATACGCCCCAGAGCCGCCCGGCGCAGAACTACGCGAACTATAATGGCTACAGCGATTCCCGCCAGAGACAGCAGCGGCGGCAGGAGCCGTATTACGGCGGCCGCAGCACGGCGTTCACGGAAATTTCGTGGGACGCTCTTCGCAGCGGCAATTTGGAGCAGGGCGCGCCGAACACTCGCCGCGCCGTGCCCGCCCAGCCGCAGGCGGATCCTTATGGCAGAACGGCGCAGCCGCAGGCAGATCCCTACCGCAATGCTGCGCAGCCGAGGCAGACCGAGCCGTATTATAATGCTGCTCCGGCGCAGCAGACTGCGCCTTATCGCCGCAGCGACGGCAGTTACCGCCAGCCCTACGCGACCGGCGGCTACCGCGCCGCACCGCAGCCGTCCGAGCAGGAAAGCGATCCGTTCTATGGCGCGAACATCCCGCA
Organism: Bifidobacteriaceae bacterium; assembly: GCA_963645975.1. GTDB lineage: Bacteria > Bacillota > Clostridia > Oscillospirales > Oscillospiraceae > Apopatocola. The sequence continues at coordinate 538 of CAVIVK010000389.1, forward strand.
GGGGGAGACGCCGCCGCGCTCTTACGGCGCATCGCAGCGCTCACATGGGGACTATTACCGCCCCGGTGCCGTCCGCCGTCCGGTACAGCGAGGTACTGCGGGACGCGCCTCCAACAGCGGCACGCCGCCGCGCCGCCCGCCGTCCAATAACGGCGGCGGAGGCTTCTCCTTCCGTCTGCCGCGCATCGGGAAAAACCGCCTTCATCCGGCGTTTCTTCTCATTGCGCTCGTCCTTGTCGGATTATTGATCTTCGGTATTGTGAAACTGGTGCAGAAGGGCAACGAAAAGCCGATGTACACCCTGCCGAGCTATGCCCCCGTGACCGCAACGCCCCGCCCGGCGGACACGCCGCAGCCGGGTGACGCAACGCCGGAGGCAAGCGCCGAGGTCTCCATGACGCCGAAGCCGACCGCTGTGCCGACGCCGACGCCCTCGGGAGCCAAGGCGAAGCGCGACGGCGATCTCATTGTCCCCGCCGATTGGGGCGCGATCGTTCCGGAACGTGCGGAGGCGGTGTACGACAGTCATTTTGACCGCTCCTGCATGATCGGAAATTCCCTCGTCGAGGGCTTCTTCATGTGGTCCGGCGTAACGAACATGAAGTACATTTACGGCACCGGAGCCGTTGTGAACAATGTTCTCGGCACACTCGATCTTTCGCCGCTCACGCTCAACGATCCGGATTACTATCAGGATATCTACCTGATGTTCGGCCTCAACGAGGTCGGCACAGATGTGAACTCCTTTGTCCAGAGCTATAAAAAGCTCATCGAGTATGTCCGCGAGCACCAGACAAAGGCAAACATCTATGTCATCTCCGTCACGCCTGTCACGCAGGAGGTGGACGCCGATCCCAACGAGGTGCAGAGCATGGAGCGCATCAATTCCTTCAACTCCGCGCTCAAGCAGCTCTGCGCGGACAACAACTGCTGGTATCTCGACATTTATTCCATGCTGGTGGACGAGTACGGCTTCCTTTCGAGCGATTATGCCTTCGCCGGAGACGGCAAGCACTTTGAAAAATCCGGGTATGTTGCCTGGGCCAATTATATGAAGACCCACTATGTGGATGAGGGGCTTCTCACCGAATAAGAAACGAGGTAATTTCATGAAAAAGACCATTTCTCTGCTGCTCGCGCTCTGCTGCCTTTTTGCTGTGCTCACCGGCTGCGGCAGCTCGAAAAAGACGATGGAGCCGCGCGCCTTTGTGGACGACCTGCTCGCAAACGCCAACTTTACTGATAGCCTCAGCCAGCTGGACGACGCCGTGATCCCCCAGTACTACGGCGTGGATACCGCCGACTATAAGAGTGCGCTCGTCTACTGCGGCACGGCGGCGACCGCCGAGCAGATCGTGTGCTTTGAAGCGACCGACGCCGCTGCGGCGCAGCGCCTGCTCACCGCGCTTCAGGCGTTCGTGGCTGACCGGATCGAAGCCTATAAGAGCTACGGCCCTGCCGCCGCGATGTCGCTCGAGAATGCGCCGGTAAAGACGATCGGCAATTACGTCATTGCCGTCGTCTGCTCCGACAGCGACAGCGCCCTCAAGGTCGTGGACCAGTACGCCTGATTTCTGCAACAGACAAAGAGACCCCGCCGGACTATTCCGGCGGGGCTTTTGTCTATTCTGTCAGCTTTCGGGCGGTTCTGCCGGGCCTGCTTCTTCCGGGCATTCCTCCGGGATCCCGGCGAGCGACGTTAAAAGCGAAAGAGCACCGGCGAGCAGCGACGTGCTGC
>CAVIVK010000390.1:0-2264 GCA_963645975.1 Bifidobacteriaceae bacterium
TCCTTAGTACAAGTATTTTACCATGCTTGTCTAACTAATGGGGTGCAATTCAAATCTTCCCGTCCGCCGGTTTCGTTATTCGGCTTAATTCGGCTTATTCGGTTTTTGGCGTATCGGCGCGGAAGATGAGCATTCCGGCGGCAGCGAGCAAAAGGATCCCGCCGCCAACGATGGCGAAGCCCGCGGGGCTCGACGTATCGAGCAGGAACGAAAACGCAAACGATCCTACCGGCATGAACAGCACCGCAACAGTAAAGATGATGCTGAACACGCGCCCGAGATACGCCTCGTCTGCGCGCAGCTGTACATACGACATGAACTGGATGTTGAAAACCGTCAGCGCCGTGCCGGAGAGCAGGAACGGAATAAGACAGATGACTGCGCTCCCCGTGAGAGCTGCGAGCGGTTCGAGCGCGAGAGCAACACCCATCGCGCCAAGGAAGAGCGTCATAAGTCGCGCGTTCTCCTTTACCCGGCTGCCGAGACGCGAGCTGATGAACGAGCCGAGAAGGCCGCCCGCCGCTTCCATAATGAGCACCTTACTGTAAAACTCGATGCCGAAGGAAGCGTACATCACATCCGTATACGGGCAGAGCAGATTGAATCCCGCAAGGAAGAAATTAACGAGTGCCGAGAGCAAGATAAGGAACAAAAGCTGCCGCTCCCGCACGAGATAGGTAAAGCCCTCGGCGATATCACGGAAGATGTTCTTTTTCTGCGTCGGCTTTCTCTGCGTATCCGAAATTGGCGTGAGAAGCATTTCGGAAACGGCGGACAGGAGGAATGTGAGTGCATCGAAGAGGAGCGCCCCGCGCACGCCGATCCACCGCACGAGCAGCATACCGGCCATCGGCCCCGCGATCTTGATAACCTCTCCCCCGCCGTTGCTGACGGAGTTGAAGATACCGATGCGCTCGGCATCGATCACCTCACGGACGATGGAGCAGTATGTTGGGGAATTGAAAGCATACACGACAGCGAGCAGCGCGTTTGCCGCGATAACGACCTCCGCCATGCGCGGCGAGGCGACGAAGAAGCTCACCGCAAGACAGATGGCCGCGGCCAGAATGTCTGTAACGATGAGAATCCTTTTCCGGCTGCCGCTATCGGCCTTCGCGCCGCCGATGAGATTAAAGAGGATCTGGATGACCGTCTCTGAGCTCTGATAGAGCGCCAGCACCCACGGCGCGTGGGAAAATGCGCCGACGATGCTCACGCTGTTCGCATAATCGAAAACGATGTTGCCGAGCTTGGATGTCCATTTTCCAAACCAGAGCAGCGCCTCGTTTTTTCGCTCTTTTCTCATGTCTCCCTCTCAGCCGAGCAGCACCCAGCCCTCTTTCTCTTCCGAATAGAACATTTCGCTGTAATCGGCGCTGTCGCACACGCGCAGAACGTCCTTCATGCCCCAGATGGTATCGAGCTTTGCAAATTCTTCCCGTTCAAGCCAGAACACACGCCCCTCCTCCGAGGACTTGAGCGCGCCGGAAAACCGGTCAGCGCGGTAGAGCGCAACGATAAAGCGTGTGCCATCCTCCCGCATCCAGTCCTTGATGCCGCAGAGCACGGGATGTTCGATCAAAAGCCCGGTCTCCTCGCGCATTTCGCGGATAACGGAAGAGAAGATCGGCTCCCCCGGCTCCACATGGCCACCCGGGAATACGACACCGCAGCCAACCTTATCCTGCACAAGCACACGGCTGCCATCGCAGATCACGCAAAGGTTCGTGAGCTCAACGAGGCTTGCCCGGCTCATGCTTTTGCCTCTTCCCGTTCGAGGATCGTCATAAACTCCTCGCCGGTGATGGTCTCCTTCTCATAGAGATACTTCGCGAGCACGTCGAGCTTCGCGCGGTTTTCCAGAAGAAGATTCTTCGCCTTTTCGTGCTGCGCCTTGACGAGTGCGACAACCTTGTCATCGATGACCTTCTGCGTATCCGCCGAGCACGCAAGCGAGGCGTCGCCGCCGAGATACTGGTTCGTCACCGTCTCGAGCGCGACCATATCGAAATCGTCGCTCATACCGTAGCGCGTGATCATCGCGCGGGCGAGCTTTGTCGCCTGCTCAATATCGTTCGAGGCGCCGGTCGTAATCTCGCCGAACACGACCTCCTCGGCAGCGCGGCCACCGGTGAACGTTGCGATCTTGTTTTCGATCTCCTGTTTCGTCATGAGGTACTTGTCGCCGGTCTCCACCTGCATCGTGTACCCCATCGCGCCGCCGCTGCGCTTCTGGCCGATGGCGTCGATCTCGTCGATGAACA
>CAVIVK010000391.1:0-2263 GCA_963645975.1 Bifidobacteriaceae bacterium
TCGTCCGCAGCATCACCGCCATTTCCGCCATCATCCTGCTGGTGACGCCGCAGTTTTTGCTCATCACCGTGCAGATCAACGAGTTTGCCGAAAAAGGCTCCTACAGCCTCGCCTGCGCCTTTGCAACGATCCTCATCGTCATCACCTACGGCAGCGTGCTGCTGATGAATCTGGTGACAAAGCACTTCGGCACCAGCAGAAAAATCAAGGAGGGCAAGTAAGCCATGGAAAAAGTGAAAAAAGGCGTGCGTCTCGAACATATTTCCAAAATCTATCAGGATCCCAAAACCGGCAAGGATTTCTACGCTGTCAAGGATAATTCCCTTGTCATCGAGCCGGGTGAGTTTGTCACGCTGCTCGGCCCCTCCGGCTGCGGCAAGACCACAACGCTGCGCATGATCGCCGGGTTTGAAAGCCCGGACGAGGGCGAGATCTATCTGGGCGACGAGGCCATCAATACGCTTACCCCGAACAAACGCGACACCGCCATGGTGTTCCAGAGCTACGCCCTTCTCCCCCACTACAACGTCTTTGATAACGTTGCCTACGGTCTCAAGCTGCGCCATGTGCCGAAGGAAGAAATTCGCGAGCGCGTGATGAAAATTCTCGATCTCGTGGAGCTCACCGGCATGGAAGGCCGCATGACCAACCAGCTCTCCGGCGGACAGCAGCAGCGCGTGGCTCTCGCCCGTGCGCTCGTCATCGAGCCAAGCGTTCTGCTCTTTGACGAACCGCTCTCCAACCTGGATGCCAAGCTGCGCGTCACGATGCGCACGGAGATCCGCCGCATCCAGCAGGAAGTCGGTATCACCGCCATTTACGTCACACACGACCAGAGCGAGGCCATGGCGCTCTCCGACCGGATCATCATCATGCGCTCCGGTGTTGTGGAGCAGATCGGCTCTCCGCAGGAAATCTACTATCACCCCGTCAACGAATTCGTCGCCGACTTCATCGGCGAGGCGAACTTCCTCAAGGGTAAACTCGAAGCGCTCTCGGACGGCAAAGCGAAGATCAACGTAGCGGGCGATATCTGCCACGCTGCCGCTGTGCCGGAGATGGAGATCGGCAAAGAGTACACGATCGTCCTTCGTCCTGAAGCCGCATCCCTCGCCGAAGAAGGTGGACTGCCCTGCGAGGTCGTTCTCTCCTGCTTCATGGGCAGCTACCAGAACTACCACGTCAAAGTCGGCGAAACGCTCGTGAAGCTTACCGACCCTAACCCCAAGAACAAGCGTATCTACAAAGTCGGCGAGCATTGCCGTCTGGTCTTTGACCCGGAGAGCGTACACGTTCTCTGATCTTCCCATACAATCCAAGCGCCCCCGTTCGCTGCATGCGGACGGGGGCGCTTTTTTCCGTCGCCGCGGATTGGCAGAGCGCGGAGGTCTCACGTATGCTGTTAAGGGGGTGCGCCTCAACATCTTTTTATTGGAGTGTGAACCATGGCAAGCTTTACCAACTTCGCCACGCTTTCCTATAACGGCGGCACTACGAACTCGAACATTGTTACCGGCGAAATTCTCGAAGCTCTCACCGCCGTTAAAACGGCGGTTTCGGCCAACTACTCAGCGGGAGACCGCATCACCTATGCTCTCTCGCTCGTGAATACCGGCACAACGGCCGTCACGGATTACACGGTCACCGACGATCTCGGCGGCTACACCGTCGGCACGAGCACGGTCTATCCGCTCGCCTACAATGCCGGAACGGTGCGCTATTATATTAACGGCGTACTGCAGACGGCGCCGACCGTCACCGCCGGACCGCCGCTCACCGTGACCGGTCTCACCGTCCCCGCGGGCGGAAACGCCGTTCTCATCTACGAGACGACCGCGACGAACGTTGCCCCGCTCGCGACAGGCGACTCGATCACCAACACCGCAACGATCACCGGCGGCGGTCTCACGAACCCGATCACCGCGCAGGCGACGGTGGAAACCGCAAACAGCGCCGATCTCACCATCAGCAAAGCACTCTCGCCGACGACCGTTACGGAGAACGGCCAGATCACCTATACGTTTGTCATCTCCAACACCGGCAATACCGAGGCAACCGCAGCGGACAACGTCATCGTCACCGACACGTTTGATCCGATTCTCCGCAATATCGCCGTCACCTACAACGGCACGGCATGGACGGAGGGCACAAACTACACCTACAACGCCACGACCGGCGTTTTTGCAACGCAGGCCGGGCAGATCACCGTTCCGGCGGCCTCGTTCACGCAGAACGCGGACGGGACGTTCACCGTAACGCCCGG
>CAVIVK010000392.1:0-2233 GCA_963645975.1 Bifidobacteriaceae bacterium
GTGTTCTATCTTGTCAACACGCCCGAAGAGACCAGCTTCGTGAACTCCGGCGATCCGCAGATGAAGTTTGAGGTCAAGGGCAGCGAGGATATCGTAAATACTTACTCGAACATCTACGAGAACATCACCGAGATCGCTCCGCGCACCATCGGCGGCGTGCAGTGCGTCGGCCGCACGTATACACGCTTCACCGTTCCCTATACGGAGTACTACGGCCAAATGGATAACGGACTCTGGCTCGATATATGCATCCTCGATCTCGACGTTACCCCCGGCTCGGAAGTTGACGCCATTTTGAACTCCGTCCGTCTCAGCTGACGGCGCGCTTTTCATTGAGTTTCCCGCAAAAATATGCTACAATGCTCCTGTTCCCCACGGGGAGCAGGAGCATTCTTTATCGGAAAGGATGAGAGCCTATGCCGGCACAGGTAACAAACTATCAATGCCCGTCCTGCACCGGGCCGCTGCACTATTCCGGCTCGTCCGGGAAACTGGAATGCGATTACTGCGGCAGCTCGTACACCGTTGCAGAGATTGAGGCGCTATATAAGGAAAAGGAGGCCAAGGCCGCCGCGGCGCAGCAGGCCGCGGAATGGGCGAAAGACTCTGACGCGGACAACTGCGCATGGGACACCTCCGCCATGAACTCCGACTGGGGCGCGGACGCCGCCGGGATGAAAACCTATTCCTGCCCTTCCTGCGGCGCAGAGCTCATCTGCGACGCGAACACCGCCGCCACCTCCTGCCCGTACTGCGGCAACCCGACGGTCGTACCCGGGCAGTTTGCCGGGGCGCTGCGGCCGGACTATGTTCTGCCCTTCAAGCTCAGCCGCGAGGATGCGATCAACGCCCTCCGGCGGCACTATAAAAACAAGCCCTTCCTCCCCCGCGCATTTTCCGCCCAAAACCAGATCGAGAAAATCCAGGGCGTATACGTTCCCTTCTGGATGTTTGACGGCGAGGCCGAAGGACACGCGCGCTACGACGCGACGCGCTCGCGCGTTTTCCGCTCCGGCGATTGGGAGATCACGACGACCGATCACTTTGAGGTCTGCCGCGACGGATCGATGCCCTTTGAAAAGGTGCCGGTGGACGCTTCGAGCCGTATGCCGGACGCGCATATGGACTCCATTGAGCCCTACGACTACGCCGATCTAAAGCCGTTTTCCACGGCGTATCTCCCCGGCTTTCTCGCGGATAAGTACGATGTCCCGGTCGCCGACTGCGAGAGCCGCGCCGACGAGCGCTGCCGGAAAACCGTGCTCAGCGCGCTCGACCGCACCGTGAGCGGGTACGACACCTGCTTCCCCCGCGCGCAGGACGTGCATCTCCGCCGCGGCAAGGTGCATTATGCGCTGCTGCCGGTTTGGATGCTCTCCACGCGCTGGAACGGAAAAAGCTTCCTTTTTGCCATGAACGGACAGACCGGCAAAATGGTCGGCGACCTGCCGACGGACGCCGGGAAGTACTGGCGGACGTTTGCCGCCATCGCCGCGCCGATCGCGCTTCTCGGAACGGCGCTCAGCCTTCTGCTGCGATAAGGAGGGAAGAACCATGAAACGAAGAATCACCGCTTTCCTTCTCGTTTTCCTTTTGGCGCTCGCCCTCGCTCCCGCCGCGCTGGCGGACGGCGCGCCGCTCTCTTACGTAACGGACGACGCCGGCATCCTCACCGAGAGCGAGATTTCCTCACTCGAAAAGACCGCGCAGAGCATTGCGCAGCGCTACGGCGTCGGGATTTACATTGTCACCGTGGACGATGCCAACCGCATTGACGGCCGCGGCACATATGAGGCGGCGTACACCGTTTACCACAACTACTCGCTCGGCATCGGTGCGGAGCGAAACGGCGCGATCCTCCTTCTGAGCATGAACGACCGCGCTTTCGCCCACTTCTACTACGGCTCCGAGAGCGAGTACGCCTTCAACAAATACGGGCAGGAGCAGATCGAGGACGTATTTCTCGATAACTTCCGCGAAAACGACTGGTACGGCGGCTTTTCCGATTATCTGACCGCGTGCGGGGAATATCTCGCGCTCGCGGCAGAGGGCCACCCCGTGCGCCGCAGCCCGGTACCGGCGATCGTCATTTCGTGCGTTTCGGCGGTGCTCATCGCGCTTCTTGTATGCTCCATTCTCAAGCGAAAGATGAAAAGCGTTTATGTGCAGGCACGGGCAGACGGCTATATCTCCGGCAAGCTCCGCCTCTCGCGGCAGACCGACCGCTTCACTC
>CAVIVK010000393.1:0-2227 GCA_963645975.1 Bifidobacteriaceae bacterium
GCAATACACCTACGCGCTCGTAAAAAAATACCAGTCCATCCCCGTTATGAGCATGGACCGGTTCGGAGCGCTGCCGAAGCTCGTCTACTATTATATATATCAGAAGGCGCTCGACACCTCGAGCATGACGCTCGTGAGCGGCACGGAGGAGATCTCCCGCAGCATCATCGTCTCAGCGATCTCCGATGCGGCCTCGGAAGCGGAAGTCGTGCAGCAGTTCTCCCGCGGGGCGTTTCTCTACAAGGACAGCATCGAGGACTTCATCCGGCAGGGCGAGCCGGACGCGCTCAAGGAATTCATCGCCGTCACCGACCCGTGCCGGATTCTGGCGCTGAGTCGGAAGGACCCGCTGCGGCAGAGCAAGTACCAGTTTATCTACTATCTCAGCATGGCCGTCGGCGCGGCGATCGAGGGCGGCGTGAGCGCGGAGAAGATCTACGCGCTCGGCGAGTTCTATTCGCAGCGCATGGAGGTGATGACGCACCTCGTGGATGTGGACGCGCTGCGGCTGCAGATGCTGCTGGATATGGCCGGGCAGGTGCGCGAAAACCGCGAACAGACAAGCTCGCTCCTTGCGAAGATGTGCTGCGAATACATTGCCGACCACATTTACGGCGCGATCTCTGTTTCCGATCTCGCCGCATATACCGGCGTGAGCTGCAACTATCTCAGCACCCTGTTCCACAAGGACAAGGGCGAGACGATCACAAACTATATCCAGCGCCAGAAGATCCGCGAGGCCAGGCGCCTTTTGAAGCACACCGCGCAGCCGCTGCTGGAGATCAGCGAGCGGCTGGGCTTCCATTCGCAAAGTTATTTTTGCACAATATTCAAAAAATACAGCGGCATGACACCGACGCAATATGCATTATCGCAAAAAGGATATGAGAAAATCGAAAAACCAGTAGAATAGGGAAATACCAAAACGCAGGCAGTTGCTATGATATGGGCACAACCGGGGAAGAAAGAGCCCCGAAAAGAAAGAGGAGGTTACCATGAAAAAGTTTTTCTCCGTATTGCTGATTCTGTGCCTGTGCCTGACGCTTCTCTCCGCCTGCGGCACGACCGCTGCGCCGGAAACGCCGGACGCCGGGAATACTTCGCCGGAAGAGATCCCGACGCTGGTGGTCGCCAACTGGAAGGGCTACGGCGCGGACGAGCCGTTCGGCGCGGCCCGTTTTGAAGAGCTCTACAACTGCAAGGTCGAATTTGTGTACTTCAACTCTCTCGAAGAGCTGAACACCATGCTCCTGACCGGCGGCGTCGGCAACATCGACGTGGCGATGCCGAGCACCGTGTATGTCCAGATCTTCCGCGAAGCCGGGCTTCTCGAGCCGGTCGACACCGCGAAGATCCCCTGCTACGGCGATCTGATGGAAGCCTATCTGAATCTGCCGGAAGCCACGGGCGAAAACGGCGAGGTGTACGCGCTGCCCTGGACGTGGGGTACGACCTCTCTCGGCTACAACCCCGACAAGGTCACCGGCGACATCCACTCCTGGGACGTGCTGTACTCCGACGAGTATGCCGGAAAGGTCGCGTTCTTTGATGACTATGTCACCGCCATTATGACCTCTGCCATCCATCTCGGCATGGATCCCTCCCAGCCGGACACGCTGGATATGGATGCTATCCAGGCCGATCTCACCGCGCTCAAGGCCAACGTGCGCACCTACTGGGCGTCTTACGACGACTATCTCGCGCCCTACACCGCCGGGGAGATCGTCATCGGCAACATGTGGGCCGGTACCGCGACGCAGCTTCTCAACTCCGGCACACCCTGCAACTACGTCTATCCCGACGAGGGCACGGTCGGCTACGTCGATATGTGGTGCATCATCAAGGATACGAAGAACTACGATCTCGCCTGCAAGTGGCTGGACTTCATGACCGGCGAGGACTTCCAGTACAACTTTGCCACCGTGGAGGGCAACGCGCACAACACCGTCAACAACAAGGTCTACTCCAAGCTGACCGACGAGCAGAAGGCTCTCGTCTGGGCGCTGGAGGTCCCGTCCCGCGTGTACATGCAGCCGGTGCTCACCGCCGAGCAGCAGACGGCGTGGCTGGACGTCTGGAACGCTGTCAAGGCTGCCTGAAAACGATTTTGACCGCATCCGGGCGTGTTGCAAGTTTTTGCAGCACGCCCTCTCCATAAAGAGGGATCGGATTCTATTATGAAGAACAAAGAAACAAAAAGCTCCTTCCGGATCGGGAGTTTGTGGGC
>CAVIVK010000394.1:0-812 GCA_963645975.1 Bifidobacteriaceae bacterium
GGATGGTGCGGCATACGTCGAGATGTACGAGCTGATCAGGCCGGTCGTGCGGCATAAAACGGTGTTGGAGCTGGCGGCCGGCACGGGACTGATCGCAAAGCATATCGTAAACGCGGCAGATCGGATCGAAGCGACAGACGCCTCATCGGAGATGATCCGCGAGGCGAAGCGGGGCAATCTCTCCGCAAAGCTGCACTTTTCGGCGCAGGATATGTTTCATCTTCCCTATGCGGACCGGTCCTTCGACGTGGTGATCGTTTCCAACGCGCTGCATATCGTGCCGCAGCCGGAGAAGGCCTTGCGCGAGATCAGGCGGGTGCTGAAGGACGACGGCGTGCTCATCGCGCCGACCTTTACCCATGCGGAAAGTTCGCTTCTCGGAAAAGTCAAGGCATTTCTGATGAAGCTCGCGGGCTTTCCGCTGCGTAGCAAGTGGACGAGCGGGGAGTACCTGACGTTTCTTGGAAAGAACGGTTGGACGGTGCGGAAAAGCACGGTGCTGAAAGCGTCCTTCCCGCTGACCTATGCCGAGTGTGAGAAAACGGAGGTGTGATATGTCTAAAAAAGCGACCGAATTTCAGAGAAAGGCAATGAGCCGGATGTACCGCGGTAAGGGGATCTTCAAGCCGCTGAATACCGGTTGGATCGACGGTAATGTGGCCTGCGTGCGCGAATGGGTGGCAAACGTTTTCTTTTACCGCAAGAGTGACATGACCGTCATGATCGATGCGGGCTACAACTACGACCGTCTCGCGGAAAAGATGGACTGGCTCGGCATCGATCCGCAGTCCATACATCATATTCTTATCACC
>CAVIVK010000394.1:822-2202 GCA_963645975.1 Bifidobacteriaceae bacterium
GCCCGGGGCTGTTCAAGGCGGCAAAGCTGTATATCGGAGAGATCGAAAACCGTTACCTGACCGGCGAGGTGCGCCGCAGGGTATGCTATCATCTCTGCCAGCTGCCGCGGGTGACGATCAACAACGAAAAGCAGCTCCTACACGACGGCGAGGTTCTGGACATCGACGGTATCAGAATCGAGTGCTTCCTTGTGCCCGGCCACACCTGGGGGCACATGGTCTATCTCATCGACAGCAAATACTTGTTCACCGGCGATACCATTTGGCTCGGTGCGGACGGCGGGTACAGCTTCATTTCCGGCTTAGCGGAGGACAACCGGCTGGCGGTAAAGTCTTTGGCGGCATTGGAGGAAAAGCTGCGCTCGCGCGGCCTGCACCCGCTGTTTATCACCGGACACACCGGCTGGACGGACGATTTTGACTTTGCCTTTGCGCATAAGGACAAACTCTGCTCGCCATTTAAGAAAAGTCCGCACGATCCCTCCGCGCCCTACGACGCCTACGACGAGTCGGATGATACCGAGGAAAACGCCAAAAGCGGCTATCTGAAAGGCGCGGGAAGATGAGGGACAACAAGCTGCAATTCGACCGCCGCTGTCATGTGCTCTACTCCAAGTCCTGCAAGAGGGAAATTCAGAATAAGATCGCTCTGCACTATCTGCCAGAGGAGCGCGAGGCAGTCTGGGAGCGGGTGCAGCGGCAGTATGCGGATTTTCTCTCCGACTGGCGCACCGACCTCGGCGGTAAGCGGAATTTTCACAACGGCGTATGCAGCACCTACGACTGCATCGCGCTGATCGCTTACTATAAGGTCTGCCGCGAAGTCACTGGCATAGCGGAGATCGAGGGCATGATGAGCGCCATGCTCCTGCCTCCCTTCCGAAGGCTGGGACGCTTCGTGGACTGCAACAGGCCGCTTTGGCGGAAGCTGCTGTACCGCGCGTTTTTGCGTGCGAAAAAGCGCTGCGACCGCTGGGGCGACTATGACATGAGCCTTGCGCCTTACGACGAGAACAAGCACATCTACTACGAGTTCACGGCCTGCCCCACGGCGGAGTTTGCAAAAAAGCACGGGCTTATGGAGGTCATGCCCGCCCTGTGTAATGGGGATTATGACGCGATGGCGCTGCTCCATGCCCGTCTTGTCCGCACGAGCACCTGCTCAAACGGCTGCAAGTGCGACTACACCATCTGCGGAGATTGAGACGAATATATAAAAAAGCACCCCGAATACCGCGACAAGGCTGGATACAGGAGGAATAAGTGACATGAACCCTGACTACAAGAACTGGATTCCGAAGGGAATGTTATTTTCACTCATCGTGGGGACAGTGCTATCCTTTGCGTTGCTGCTCATTTTCGGTGTACTCGGTGTCGGCG
>CAVIVK010000395.1:0-2180 GCA_963645975.1 Bifidobacteriaceae bacterium
GCATATCCGGGTGTGGCGAAGTTTGGTATCGCGCTTGAATGGGGTTCAAGAGGCCTCGAGTTCGAATCTCGACACTCGGACCAAAAGAGAGACACGTATCGTGTCTCTCTTTTACTATTTATGCACCCTCCCACAGCATGCGAAAAAGCGCGGCGGCCGCCGCGCTTTTTCTCTTCCTCCCCGTGCGATCTCTCCTTTTGAGAGCCCCCTTGCATAACATTGGTTATAGTATACCACAAATTTTTGAAATGTCCAGTGCTTTTCTCGTTAAAAAACCAGCATTTACCACTAAAGATGGTGCATATCGCGCCGTCAGACGGCAAAACTACCGTTGCGATACCCAACAAGGGCATTTGCCCCACAACATGAAAGGAGATCACAACTATGTCTACCAAGAACAGCAACAAGCTGAATATCCCCGAGGCCAAGGCCGCTATGGAGCAGTTCAAGATGGAGGCCGCCTCCGAGGAGGATGTGTATCCACCTCAAAGAATTTTTCCGACCCTCGATTTTTGGCTTAAACACTGGAAAAATGACTTTTCGCAAAATGTCATTTTTTGAGGTAAAAACGCCAAACCTGTAAAGGTTTTTTCTTCAAAGTAAATATTTTTTACATCCCCGCTGCGTAGGCGGCTTCTTCACGATCTCTATTTGCCTGCATTTCACGCAGGTTGTCCCCCGAAACTTCCCCGATAAAGCGGTAGAAGATGCGGATGCTCTGCCGGTATGGGGTACGCGGCCCGGCAACTTTTCTGCCCTCCGGCAGTATCTTTTCACCGATCTCAATACGCTCGATGAAAGCGTGCAGTATATCTCTGTCCAGCGTTTCTACGCAGGTGTACCGTTTGGCAAGGTCGAAGAACAATCCATAGGCGCTGCGTATCTCCTTTGCCGTGGTCTCGCCCTCTACCAGCTTCTTCCGGCGCACGGCCAGCTCGTCGATCTCGATGCCGAACTTCTTGACCATCTCCTCATGGATGTCGTCGCTGAGCATCCCGGCAATGTTGTCGCGGTAGGAGCGCTCGATCATCTTCTTGAGGCGGGCCGTCTGCTTGTCGATATTCTCGATCTGCGTAGCAGGGTCTTCGCCGCCCAAAGAGGCGTTGGCTTGCTCGATGGCGTTCTCCGTGATGGTACGAATCTCATCCTCGCCAAAGGCCAGCAGCTTATTGAGGTCACAGCGGACAACTTCCATCAGGTCATCGTAGCGGATACGCGCCCCATGCAGGCAGCGGGTCTGCGCTCTGGAGCTCAGATTGTTGCACACCAGATACCAGTATTTCGCCCGTTCTCCGTTGTAGACGGAGCCGCCGGAGCACATGGCCGCGCCGCAGCAGGCACAGTAGGCGATACCGCCGAAGATGCTGTGACGGAATGCGGGGTTTGCCCCGTTGGCCTTGGTGTTCTCGCCCATGAAGTGGGCGGCCAAATCGAATTTCTCCTGTGACACCAGAGCCTCGTGAGTGTTCTTCGTAAACACCCATTCCTCCTCCGGCACTTTGACCTTCTTCTTGGACTTCACACTGACCTTGCGGCTCTTGCCCAGCAGCGTATGTCCCAAGTAGACCCGATTGCGAAGGATGCGCTTCACGGTGGTGTAATTCCACAGGTCGGACATCCGCTGTGCGCCGCGCTCGGTGAAGTTATCACGGCACTCCACACGGTACTTCAGCGGCGGCATGATACACGCCTCGTTGAGCCGTATGGCGATGCTGCGGCAGGACTGACCGGAAGCGGCCATATCAAAGATCATCTTGACCACCGGCGCGGTGTTCTCGTCCGGCACAAGCTGGTCGGTGGTGCGCTCCGCCTTCCGGTAGCCGTAGGGCGGACAAGCCACATATTTGCCGTTGTTGCGCTTGGTGTTCAGCGTCTGCTTGACCTTGCGGGACGTATCCCGCAGGTAGACGTCGTTCATGGCAAACTGGAACGGTGCCATCAGGTTATCTTCCTCGGAGTCAAAATTGCTGCCGGGTGCCAGATAACGGATGCCGTGTTCAGGAAAATAGCGCTCTGCGTAGTGGCTGGATTCCGTCATATCACGGCCCAGTCGGGACAGGTCTTTGGTGATGACCATATTGACCTTGCCGGTTTTCAGATGCTCCAGCATGGCGCGGAAGCCGGGGCGCTCGAAGTTGCCGCCGGAATAGCCGTCGTCCACGAACTCCTTTACAATAATG
>CAVIVK010000396.1:0-2164 GCA_963645975.1 Bifidobacteriaceae bacterium
GCGCGGTGCTCACGTCCATCCACGAGCAGTCCGCCGATATCGCAATGGGCGTCAACGAGTCGCTCGAGCGCAAGCAGGGCGGCGAGGGCGACGATCTCACCAACGGCGCCGGCGATCAGGGCATGATGTTCGGCTATGCCTGCGACGAAACGAGCGAGCTCATGCCGCTGCCCATCTCTCTCGCGCACAAAATGGCGCGCCGTCTGACCGAGGTGCGCAAGAACGGCACGCTCGACTATCTCCGTCCGGACGGCAAGACCCAGGTCACCGTCGAGTACGACAAGGACAACCGCCCCGTGCGCATCGACACGGTCGTTATCTCCTCCCAGCACGCGCCGGAGATTTCGCTCGAGCAGATTCGCGAAGACCTCATCCGCGAGGTAGCTCTGCCCGTGATCCCCGCCGAGCTCAACAAGGGAGATATCCGCTTCTTCATCAACCCCACCGGCCGCTTCGTCATCGGCGGACCGCAGGGCGACAGCGGCCTTACCGGCCGCAAGATCATCGTTGATACCTACGGCGGCAGCGCGCCCCACGGCGGCGGCGCTTTCTCCGGCAAGGACCCGACGAAGGTGGACCGCAGCGCCGCTTACGCTGCGCGCTATGTTGCGAAGAACATCGTCGCCGCCGGTCTTGCCCATCGCTGCCAGGTGCAGCTCGCCTACGCCATCGGCGTGGCGGAGCCCGTGAGCGTGAACGTCACGACGTTCGGCACCGGCACGGTGTCCGACGAAGCGCTCGAAAAGGCCGTGAAGAAGGTCTTTGACCTGCGCCCGACCGCCATCATCCGCGACCTTGATCTCCGTAAGCCGATCTATCGCCGTCTCGCTGCTTACGGCCACATGGGCCGCGAGGATCTCGGCGTTGCATGGGAAAAGACCGACCGCACCGAGGAACTGAAAAAGGCCGTTCAGGGCTGATTTTTCAAAACAAAAACGATACAAGGAGGGCAAACCCATGAATGAGGAAATGCTGCGCGGACTTACTTCCCGCCGCTCGAACCGCGCCTTTGCGCCGGAACAGATCACCGACGAGGAACTGCGCCAGGTGCTCGCCGCCGGTATGAACGCGCCGACCGCCAAAAACGGCCAGAGCCCGATCATCATCGCGGTGCAGAACCCCGACGAGGTCGCCGCGGTCAACGCGCTCAACGCGAAGTTCACCCCGAACGCCACCCCCTACTACGGCGCGCCCACCATTTTGCTCGTGCTCGTACCGCGCACCTTCCCGCTCGGCGATCTCGACGGCGCGGCGGTGCTCACGAACCTCTGCAACGGCGCATATGCCGCCGGGCTCGCGTCCTGCTGGATCAACCGGCCGCAGTTCATGTTCGAGACAAACGAAGGCCGCGAAATGCTCAAACGCTGGGGCGTCGAGGGCGACTGGCGCGGCGTCGGCTCCGTGGCGATCGGCCACCCCGCCGCTCCCGACCCGGAGGCCAAGCCCCGCAAGGAGAATTACTGCTATATCGTAAAATGAAAGAAAAACAAGGCGCAGCCTACCGCAAAAGTGTGTGGGCTGCGCTTTGTTGAATTATTCGGTCAATCGATCTGTGCCTGTGGGTTACGGCGAGTCATTTCAAAGAAATCTGATCACCGTCTATTACAATTTGATTCTCAATAACGTGTAGTGCGGTATCTAGAGATTCGTTGATGGCTCTGCCGACACGGGCGACGCCGCATTGCGCCGCAAAAGAGTGATACAGCCCGCTTTTGTCTACGGTTACATTCTGCTTGATAATCTCAAGCATCCCGGCGGCTAATTCTTCTGGAGCAATATGCTTAATATCGCGTTTAGTGTCACCGGGGCCTCGGAACAGAATTTCTTTACCGTTATCCAGATATAAGAATCCGTTTCTGCGAATGATACCATAACGCTGGTAACCATACATCTGCCGTTCATAATCTTGCTGTACGACATTAGTGACTTTTTCTCGGCCGAAACACCAAACGATACGTTTTAAAAGAAAATCCTCTGAAAGTGGAGCTTCAATTTCCAAAATTGCTCGTATCATCCCTTTAAAATCGCGGGGCAAAAAATGCTGACTTAACTTTTGAACATCGGCTGTTTGATACGGTGGGAATTCGAAGGGCTTTACAACAGCAATTTCCTCAAATGTCTCAGCATGCGGACGATTCACGGAATTAATATAGCAGGAGATACC
>CAVIVK010000397.1:0-2159 GCA_963645975.1 Bifidobacteriaceae bacterium
GTTCACCGCGGACCCGCTTCCGCTTGACCCGAACGTCCCCTCGAACGCGCTGCAAAATCTAGTGTTCAAGCAGTTCATGTATAAGCTCCAGCCGCGCTACGAAGAGCAGCTTCGCCGCATGGGCATGAAGGACGAAAAGGACTTCACCTGCGCCTGCTACTTTGACGAAGTCGGCAACATTCCCGAAAAGGGCGAAGTCCTCTCCTGGGCAGAGTCCTCCGCCGTTGTGTACGCCAACAGCGTTCTCGGCGCGCGCTGCAACCGCAACTCCGGCATCATCGACGTGATGGGCTCGATGATCGGCTATGTGCCGTACTTCGGCCTGCTGACGGACGAAGGACGCAAGGCCACTTGGGTCGTCGAGGTTAAAACGACGAAGAAGCCCGAAGCGCAGCTTCTCGGCAGCGCCATCGGCATGAAGGTCATGGAGGATGTGCCGTACATCCGCGGTCTTGATGCGTGGCTCGGCACGGAACTCAACAAGGACAACAAAGCGTATCTCAAAGACTTCGGCGCGGCGACCGCTTCGAACGGCGCGGTCGGC
The DNA here is from genome assembly GCA_963645975.1 of Bifidobacteriaceae bacterium. Lineage (GTDB taxonomy): Bacteria > Bacillota > Clostridia > Oscillospirales > Oscillospiraceae > Apopatocola. The sequence continues at coordinate 545 of CAVIVK010000397.1, forward strand.
CTCTATCATATTGAGCATCTGACGCCCGAGGCTGTGGAGCAGGGCGACGCGCTTATTGCTCCCGGCGCGCAGGTCTACGTGGTGGACGATGCCGAGCTTGAGCGCGTAAAGGCGTCTTACCCGGTCATCTGGAAAAACCCGAACGCGAAGCCGAAGCTTGCGTTCATCGGCTGCCCGCACCTCACGATGGATCAGCTTATCGACTGGACGAAGAAGCTGGAGGATGGTCTCAAAGCCGCGGGCCGCGAGAAGCTTGCCGTGCCGACGGTACTCACCACCGCCCCGCCGGTGCTCGAAGAGTTCAACAAAGGCCCCTATGCCTACCGGCTCAAGAAGACGGGCGCGATTTTGAGCTATATCTGCCCGCTGATGTACATGAATAACCCGCTTTCCAAGTCCATGCCGGTCATCACCTGCTCGAACAAGCTGCGTACTTACACCTCGGCGAAGTTCTATTCCGAGGACGAGATCGTCGGCATCATCACCGGAAAGGAGACCAAATAATATGGCGAAAACGTTCAAAGGCCGCGTTGTCGTTCCCGGCACCGTTACGGCCAAAGCTCTCGTTTCCCACGGCGGGTTCAATACGCTTGCAAGCTACCAGTCCGCGCTCATGTTCGGCGATAAGGATGTAAAGTGCGGCGATCAGAATAACCCCGATATCTACAAAAAGCCCATGATCGGCGTGGCGCTGTGCCTGCCGCAGACCATCGGCTCCACGACCGGCGGCATGGTGTTCTACACCGCCGGCGCTCTCGGCAAGCTGCCCGCCTGTATGTGCTTCTCCAAGCCCATCGACTCGCTCGCTGCTGCCGGCGCCATCCTCTCCGACGTGTGGACGGAGACGCATATGCCCGTTGTGGACTCTCTCGGCGATGAATTTCTCGAATACGTCAAGACCGGCATGAGCGTTACGCTCGCCGAGGACGGGACGGTGACTGTCGAATGAAATGCGCGATCTACGGCGCCGGTTCTCTCGGAACGGTGCTCGGCGCTTATATGACGAAGGGCGGTATCCCCGTTGAGCTCGTCAACCGCAACCGCGCCCATGTGGACGCGCTGCGCGAAAAGGGCGCGCACATCACCGGCACAGTGGACTTCTCCACGCCGGTGACGGCCATCACCCCGGAGGAGATGACCGCGCCCTACGACGTCATTTTCCTTATGACGAAGCAGCTCCACAATAAGGAAGTCGTCACGTTCCTGAAGCCCCTGCTCGCGCCCGATGGCGTGATCGTCACGTTCCAGAACGGCATCCCCGAGCCGGGCATCGCCGAGATCGTCGGCGAGAGCCGCACGATCGGCTGCGTGGTCGAATGGGGCGCAACGATGGACGCCCCCGGCGAGTGCGTGCTCACGAGCGACCCGGACAGCCTCTCGTTCCACATGGGCGGCATGCAGGGCGTTTCGGACGAAAAGCTCGCGGAGGTGCGCTCCCTGCTCGAAAAAATGTGTCCGGTGGCGATGGAGGATAACCTCCTCGGCGCGCGCTGGTCGAAGCTCCTCATCAACGCGACGTTCTCCGGTCTCGGCACCGTTGTGGGCGGCGTGTTCGGCGACGTGAGCGAGAAGAAGGACGCCCGGCGCGTCGCGGTGCGCTGCATGAAGGAGTGCA
>CAVIVK010000398.1:0-2154 GCA_963645975.1 Bifidobacteriaceae bacterium
TCCGCAAGGAGATCCAGCAGCGCGTAGACGCTGCGGGCATTGAGATCATTGAAGCGCGCATTACCTATCTTGCCTACGCAACCGAGATCGCAGCGGTCATGCTGCAGCGCCAGCAGGCGTCTGCCATCATCGACGCGCGCAAAATGATCGTGGACGGCGCGGTTGGCATGGTGGAAATGGCGCTGGAACGCCTGAGTGAGAACAACGTCGTTACGCTCGACGACGAGCGTAAAGCGGCGATGGTTTCGAACCTCCTCGTCGTGCTCTGCGGCAACCGCGATGCGCAGCCTGTTGTGAACTCGGGCAGTCTGTATTGATATGGCGGAAACGGAAACCGGGAAAAAGCAGGTGCCGCTGCGCCTGTCCCCGAAGCTGTACGCGGCGATCGCTGCGTGGGCGGAGGACGATTTCCGCTCGGTGAATGGGCAGATCGAGTATCTGCTCACCGAATGCGTCCGCCAGCGGAAGAAAAACGGAAAGTATATCTCCGACGAGCTGGATAAGCCGCCGGAACTGGATATCTAAAGAGGTGAAAAAGCGTTATGAAAAGAGCGGAAATCGATGCTTTCTGCGGCTGCCGCGAAACGCTCTACCAGCGCATTGCTTTTTTTGCCGCCCCCGCCATTTTGTTTGCGGGCATCGTGTATGTTGCTGTGCGGTATGCGCAGCTCCCGGCGGAGATCCCGTCGCACTATAATTTTTACGGCGAGATCGACGGCTACAGCAGCCGCGGAACGCTCTGGGTCATGCCCATCATCGGCGTCGTGTGTGATGCCACGATGCTCGCCACGAGCTTCTTCCCGCAGCTCTGGAACGTCGGCACGAGCGTAACGGTGCTCAATCGCGCGCAGGTGTACCGCCGTGTGCGCGATCTCATCGCCGATATGCGTCTTTCGATAGCGGTGCTCTTTACTGCGTTTGCCGTCTGGCAGACGACGCTTTCGCCGACATTTCCGTGGTGGATGGGCGTGCTGATGGGCGTTTGCTGCACCGCGCCGCTCGTGCGGTTTTTCGTGCGGCTGGCGATCAAAAAATAAAAATCATGTGCGAAGGGCGCTGACCGGATGTTCCGGTCAGCGCCCTTTTCCTAATATAAGGTCGTTATTATATGTCCAGCGTGTCCGTCACGGCGCCGGGAAGTTCTCCGGCACTATCGTCTCCGAGCGCGATCTCTGCGGAGACGGTGAGCGGTGCTTCCGTAAACGCTACCTTTACCGTGCCGGTGCAGGAGAGCGCGAGCGAGAGGATTTTCCTGTCCGATATGGTCAGCTGTACTGTGCCGTAGGAAAACGACGAATCGAGAGATTCCATATCCGGAGCCAGGAGTGCCGCCAACTCTGCAGCATCGCTCCCGGAGAGCGAGAGTGTGTAGACTGTTTGACCATTCGCGCTCTTCGCAGCGGTCACGTTGCCGTTCAGGCACGCGAGATACAGCGCCTCCGGCAGCTTCGCTGCGTTTTCCGTGATCGCGTCGCCGGACGCCAGGGGCTCGCCGGACGCCGTCGTCACCGTCGTACCATCGGTATAAAGCCAGATGCCGCTTTTCCCAACGCCGTAGACCCAGCGGCCGTCCGTCTGCCAGGCGGCGAGATCGAACGCCGTGCTGAGCGCGAGCGGACCGCCGTGCGCCGATACGGTAAGCTCTGCGGCGGCGCTCTCGCGGTTTTGCAGCTCGTTCCAGGCGGAGATGACGTCAATCAAATCGTCGGTGACCGCGGTGAGGTCATCGGCAGACTCCTTCGCCGCGGCGCGGGAGACCGCTTCCGGAATTACAAAACCCGTGCCTGTCGTGATGCCGTCGATCCGGGCATCGAGCGTAAAGGGCGTATCGTCCGTGAGCTGTCCTGCGGCGGAGATGGAAAGGCTTTGTATTGCTCCGCCGGAGAGGGAGAGCGAAACGCGCGCATTCTCGGTCACAGCAGCGCGCTGCGCCGTTTCCGGCGCGAGGTACGCCAGAAGCATCGCGGCGTCCGAGCCGGTGAGTTCCACCGTCTCGTGTTCTCCGTCAGCGGAGAACTCTGCCTTCCGGCAGAGCGCGGCAATGTCCGGCAGAAGCTGCGCATAATCCGGCAGCGTATCGCCGAGAGAGTATGCCGTGCCATTTTCCAAAATCAGTTTGTTTTCCGAGAAGTACAGCGGCACGCCCTCAATTTC
>CAVIVK010000399.1:0-2143 GCA_963645975.1 Bifidobacteriaceae bacterium
GATGAGGAGAGCATGGTCGTCTCGCCGAAGGGCAAGGTCATCGACCTCGTGCTTCCGGTGCTCGTGCTGATCGTCTGCTGTGTTACCGGCATGCTGTATGTCGGCGGGTTCTTCTCCGGCACGCCGTTTGCTGCGGCCTTTGCCGGGACGGACGCCTCCGTCGGTCTGCCCTGGGGTACGCTCATCGCGCTTGTGTTCACCGTAATCTACTACATCTGCCGCGGCCTTCTGAAGTTTAAGGAAGCCATGGAATGCACCACCAAGGGCTTCATCGCGATGGTTCCGGCGCTTCTCATTCTTACGTTTGCCGTGACGCTCAAGAACATGACCGGCATGCTGGGCGCGGCGGAGTACGTGTTCGGCGTGATGCAGGGTGCGTCCCAGAGCCTTTATAATCTGCTCCCGGCGATCATCTTCCTGGTCGGCTGCGGTCTCGCGTTTTCCACCGGCACGAGCTGGGGTACGTTCGGCATCCTGATTCCGATCGTGACGGATGTGTTCCCCGCGGACAGCCAGCTTCTCATCATCGGCGTCTCCGCGTGCCTCGCGGGCGCGGTCATGGGTGATCATTGCTCGCCGATCTCCGATACGACGATCATGGCCTCCGCCGGCGCGCAATGCGACCATCTCAACCACGTATCCACGCAGATTCCCTACGTTCTCACCGTTGCCGCCGTTTCGTTCGTGAGCTACATCATCGCGGGATTTGTGCAGAACGTATACATCTGCCTCGCCATCGGCGTCGCGCTGACGATCGCTACGCTTTTTGTGCTGCGCGCCGTGACGTCCCGCCGCGAGACGGTTAATGCCTGAATAGCTTCTTTTCGATAAATCAAACGCGCCGGAGTATTGTCGCCGGCGCGTTTGACATTTTCTGATTTTTGTATCTTTTCTCCGGCGGAATTTTCGGTATAATGGGCTCAGCAAATAAAGAGGTGATCGACTATGAGATATTGGGAAATTCTGGTTTTCTGCCTGGGTATATCGCTGGACGTGTTCGGCGCTGCCGTATGTCAGGGCGCGGTGCTCGGCGAGCTGCGCCGCCGCCGCGTCGCCGCGTACTGCCTCATCTTCTGCGCAGCGCAGGTCGCGGCGATGGAGATCGGGCGGCTTCTCGGCATGCTGCCGCGCTTCGCTTCTTACTACACCGTGGCGCAGGGGCTATGGCATCTTCTCGGCACGCTCATTTTCTTCGTGCTTGGCGCGTATCTGATCGTGAAGGCAATCCGAAAAAAGACCATTTTTGAGCACCGCTCGGAGATCACCTACAAAAAGGTCGTCGGCACCGCCGTGCTCACGAGTCTTGATTCGCTGCTCGCGGGCGTCAGCTCCCGTTTTCTCGATGCGTATTGGCTCTCCTGCCTTGCCACGCTTTTCGGCGTAACGGCGGTGTGCGCGCTCGGCGGTGTGTCGGTGGGCTATCATTTCGGATATTCGCAGAAAAACACCGCGTATTGGATCGGCGGCGTGCTGTTCCTTGTGACCGGCGCGGACGTGCTGATCCGCTCGCTGCTCTGACGGGAGGCAACCATGGATAGCCGCAAGGATATGACCAAGCGCCTGATTGCCGACGGCTTCAAGGCGCTGCTGCTGCGATATCCCTTTGAAAAGATTTCTATCATGATGATCACAAACGAGGCCGGTATCCGCCGCCCGTCGTTTTATAACCATTTTCAGGACAAATACGATCTGCTCGCGTGGATCGTGGAAACGGATGTGGTCGCCCCGGCGGGCGAGCCGCTGCGCCGCGGCGACGGCGTCGGCGCGCTGCGCACGATCTTTGCCGGGCTCGTGGAGGACAGCGCCTTTTACCGCAAGGCGTTCACCGTCACAGGCCAGAACGGCTTTGAGGACTCGTTTGCAGACGCGGTGCAGCGTTTACTTCTGGAAAACGCCGCTCTCGCGCCTGCCGCGGGGCATAGGGGACTTCTTTCCGAGAAAACCGTGGCGCGCTTTAACGCCATCTGCCTTGTTTCCACGGTGAAGCATTGGCTGGAAAGCTCCCGTGCCGCGAGCGTGGACGAGCTGGTGGACGCTTACCTTTATCTTGTTTCCCACAGCGCGTGGATGTGATGTGGCATAAAGGGAAAACCCCTCCGTCAAAAACTTCGTTTTTGCCACCTCCCCTGGCGAGGGGAGGCAA
>CAVIVK010000400.1:0-2137 GCA_963645975.1 Bifidobacteriaceae bacterium
ATGTCCTACCGTCTCGTGAACGACTATATCACCAGTATGTACGAGAAAACCTACGAGGAGGTTGCGGCGTGGAGCTATGTCCGCACGCCGGAGGAAGCCGCCGCCACCGCACCGGAAACAACGCCTTAAGAGAGACAGCTTACGTTGCTGCCGCCATGAAAAAATATACCGGCCTCCTGCCGGAATGAGTTCAAGCCCCGGACGGTTTTCCGTCCGGGGTATTTTATAGTGGAACGAGTGCGAATATGCGTTTTGCACAAATAAATGTGCGGTTTGTGGTGGTGATTTTCTTGACTGTACAAACCGACTGTGATAAATTTTTATAGTATAGGGAAAGAAATCACAGGCAACGCGACCCCTAAAACAAAATAAAGAGGTGTATTGCGTGAAAGACCTTAAGCATCTGATCTATTTTGAGAATCTGCTTCAGGATGCACACAACGAGCTTGTCGCTCAGGCGGTAAACGAGGGAGATTACGCGCTTGGCTACAACTGCTACTACATACCCGAAGTGCTGCTCAATCTTCCCGGCTGTTTTTCGTCCCGACTCCGCGCGCCGCGCTGCACATCTACTGACATCGCCAGCTATTACATGACCAACCGCACCTGCCCCTATGCCCGTTCGATTCTGGAACGCGCCATCGAAGGCGGGTATAATTATCTCAACGCCCTCTTCGGCGCCGAGTGCTGCGCAACCATGGAGCGAATGGAGGAGCATTTCTTTCTCATCAATCCCGTGAAGAACGAGAAGTTCTTCGTAACGCAGATTGACCCTCCTATGAAGGGCGACAAAACCAGTCTCGATTACTACAAAGCACAGCTCAAACTCAAAGTCGTGGACAAGCTGCACGAAGCTTACGGCATCGATACCTCCGAGGAGGCTATGCGCCGCGCTATTGAGGATCATAACGAGATCAGCCGCATCGTCACCGAGATCGGTAATTTCCGCAAGGCGGAAAACCCCAACATCACCGGTTACGAATTTCATGTGATCCAGCTCGTCAGCCAGGTGTGCCCCCACCGGCTGATAAAGCCCTATCTCGAAGAAACGCTCGAAGAGCTCCGTGCCCGCGAGCCGGAGGCAAAGTTCCCGTTCCGGGCGCGGCTTGTGCTCGTCGGCTCCGAGATCGACGATCCGGAGTTTACGAAACTCATCGAAACCTGCGGCGCGATGGTCGTGGCCGACCGCTACTGCTTCGGCTCCTTTCCCAGCCGCGAGCGGATCGAGATCCGCGAGGGGGAGACCGCGTTCGACGCGATCTGCCGCCACTATCTCCACTGGAACCAGTGCGCACGCTTCATGGACGGCATGAAGATCGACCAGCGCCACAACGAGGTCAAAAAGCTCGTGGATGAATTCAAAGCGGACGGCGTGATCTATGAGAACATGAAGTTCTGCGAGTTCTGGAGCTACGAAAAAGTCCTCGCCCACCATATTTTCACAAACGAGCTGGGCATCCCCACCTGCACGATTGAGAAGGAATACGCTCTCGGCGCCGTGGGCCAGCTCCGCACCCGCTTCCAGGCATTCATTGAATCCCTGGAAATCAAGCAGATACAGCAGGGAGGCAAGTGAGATATGAAAGCAATGGATAAGCTGATCGCGAAGATCGACAAAAAACTCGAACGCTTTGACCCCATCTGGCAGGCCGAACACGGTACCGGCGGCCAGAGATCCCGCTATTACGACAAAACCGGCGTCGCCAAGTGGCGCGAATGGCGCGGCGTGAAGGACACGCTCTACGATTACACCCAATGGCTCAACAACCTTTCGAGCATGGTGCAGATGGTGGCATCCGCGCCCGTCTCCTGTCTCAAGGGCTTTTGGGAGTACCGCTGGATGGGCTCGTATCTCGGCACCTTCATGTTCATCGATCGCCTGTTTGAAGGCTACCGCGGCTATGAGCTCCGCACCGCCCACGCAAATATGCACGCCATCGTCCAGAGCCTTACCAAGCGCATCGCGCTCGTCCTCTCAAACGACAAGCGCCTCGGCGGTGGGCCGCGCAGCGACGATTTTATCCCCTTTGACGAAGTGCTGCCGCCGCTCTTCATGACCGGTTTCAAGGGACTGATCCCGTTCCCGCTCCAGACGCTGCCAGAATTCATCATCTGCGACGTTGACCAGCACATCGAG
>CAVIVK010000401.1:0-2122 GCA_963645975.1 Bifidobacteriaceae bacterium
CTGGAAACCAAGCTCGGAGAGACCGGGCGCGATGTCTGGGCGCTCACGTTCCACGGCGCGTGCGTGCGCATCCTGCGGCGCGATGCCGACCGTCTCGGCTTCCCAAAGGGCTTTACGATCTACGATCAGGCGGACAGCCTTTCCGTTATGAAGCGCATTCTGCGCGATAAGAACATGGATGACAAAGTGTTCCCGCCGAAGGCCATGCTCGCCGCGGCGAGCCGGTATAAGGGGGCGCTCGTCGCGCCGGAGGATGCCGTTGCCGCCGAGGAGCGCACCGGGGATATCCGCCGCATCCGCACCGCGCAGATCTGCGCGGCATACGCCAAGCACCTCCGGGACGCCGGAGCCATGGACTTTGACGATCTCATATACTATACCGTCCGGCTCTTGCAGGATAACCCGGATGTGCTCGCATACTACCAGCGAAAGTTCCGCTACGTCCTCATCGACGAATATCAGGATACGAACCACCTGCAATATCTCTTTGCCGCGCTCATGGCGAGCGGCAGCCGGAACATCTGCGTCGTCGGCGACGACGATCAGAGCATCTACAAGTTCCGCGGCGCCACGATCGAGAACATTCTCTCCTTCGAGAAGCAGTACCCGGACGCGCGCGTCATCCGTCTTGAGCAGAACTACCGCTCGACCGGAAACATTCTCGCCGCGGCGAATGCCGTCATTGCAAACAACCACGAGCGTAAGGGGAAAACACTCTGGACGGCGCAGTCTGGCGGCGAGCCCATCACGCTCTACGAGGCGCACAACGAGGACGACGAGGCGGACTTTGTTGCCCGCACCATCCGCTCGACGCGCCGTCCGATGCGCGATTTTGCTGTGCTCTATCGGACAAACGCACAGTCGCGCAGCATCGAACTTGCGCTCAAGCGCCGCTCAATCCCGTACCGCATCTTTGGCGGCACACGCTTTTTTGACCGTGCCGAGGTCAAGGACATTCTCGCGTATCTCAACGTGATCGCAAACCCCACGGACGAAACGCGCCTTCTGCGTATTGTGAATGAGCCGCCGCGCGGCATTGGGCCGACGAGTCTCGAAAAGATCCGCGAGATCGCCGCGGCGGAGAGCATTTCGCTCTTTGAGGCGATGTCCACGGCGTCCCACCGGGCCGGTATCTCCGCCGGAAAGAAGATGGAAGAGTTCTGCCGCATGATTGCGGAACTGCAGGAAGCCGTTTCCGCGCTGCCGCTTGACGAGTTTTATGACGCCGTGGTCGAGCGCACCGGCTATGCGCTCGCGCTGGAAACGAAGGGCGGCGACGAGAACGTCACTCGGCTGGAAAACATTGCCGAGCTCAAATCCAGCATCGTGAAGAGCGTGGAGGCTAACCCCGATCTGGATCTCTATTCCTATCTGGACGAGGTTGCTCTCTATACGGATATGGATAACTACGACCGCGCCGAGGACGCCGCCGTCATGATGACGATGCACGCGGCCAAGGGGCTGGAATTCCCGGTCGTTTTTATCGTCGGTGCGGAGGAGGGACTTTTCCCGAGCTCGCTTTCCATCGGCGAGAGCGAGGAGATGGAAGAGGAGCGCCGGCTCTGCTATGTGGCGATCACCCGCGCGAAGGAAAAGCTTTACATTACCTGCGCTGCGCAGCGCATGCTCTATGGCCGCACGTCGGCCAATCTCCCGTCGCGTTTCACCGAAGAGATCCCGGCGCAGCTCCTCGACCGGCAGGGACTGGCGAAAAAAGAATCGCGTACCAGCCTCTGGGACGATGACGGCTCCTTTCGCTCCGGGGAGAACGGCTATCGGAGCGGGTATTCCTCCGGCTATTCTGCCGGGTATGTGTCGTATAAGCCCGGCGGCCGTGCCGGGAGCTTCGGCACGAGCTACGCCGCCCGCACCGGGCGCACCGCCGCGCCAAAGCACGCGGCTCCGGAGAAGCCGAAAACCGTCCTGTCCGCGCCGAAAGCGCCGGACTTCAAAGCGGGCGACCGCGTGGTGCATAAGGCGTTCGGCAAGGGCAAGATCGAAAAGATGACGCCGATGGGCGGCGACGCGCTGGTCGAGGTAAAATTCGATTCCGGGGAAACGAAACGAATGATGCTGCGCGTTGCCTCGCAGCACATGACGAAGGACGAGTGAAGCTATGGAG
>CAVIVK010000402.1:0-2122 GCA_963645975.1 Bifidobacteriaceae bacterium
GCTCCCCTCTTCGTGGCGCACAATGTCGCATCCAGCGCGGTTTGCCCACACAGTAAGCTGTTCGGCAGCGGCAGCGCGGAACGTATCGCCCGCGCAGAGGAGAACGGATTTTCCCTCCGCCGTCAGACGGGAGGCAAGCTTGCCGATGGTCGTTGTTTTGCCGACGCCGTTGACGCCAACAACCAGAATAACGGACGGCTTTGTATCCAGATGCAGCGCGTTATCGCCGGCATCCATCGTTTCTGTCAAAATGGAGGCGAGCATTTTTCGAAGCTGCTCTTCGCCGCGGCAGCCTTCTTCACGGACACGGCGGCGCAGCTTTTCCATAATGTCCTCGGTGGTATCCATACCGGCATCGGACAAAATGAGTATTTCCTCCAGCGTTTCGTAGGCTTCCTCGTTTTCTCCGGTGAAGTCCGCCATCGCGTTGTTGAACGCGGCTTTCATTTTATCAAAGAATCCCATAGCTGTTTTCTCCTTTCAGCGAATGGTTTGGAGCGCTTCCTGCATATCCATCGCCAGCACAGTACTGACACCTTTTTCCTGCATGGTGACGCCGTAGAGCTGGTCGGCCTCTTCCATCGTGCCGCGCCGGTGCGTGATCGCAATAAACTGCGTTTTCCCGCACATGCGGCGCATGTACGCGGCGTACCGGGCAACGTTCTCCTCATCCAGCGCCGATTCTATCTCATCCATCACGCAAAACGGCGTCGGGCGAACGCGCATAATGGCAAAGTACAGCGCGATGGCAACAAACGCTTTTTCGCCGCCGGAGAGAAGGCTGATATTGGAAACCGCTTTTCCGGGCGGCTGGATACGGATATCGATGCCGCAGTTGAGCACATCGTTCATATCCTCCAGAGAGAGCGACGCTTTGCCGCCGCCGAAGAGTTCCACAAAAATCTGACGGAATGCCTCGTCAATCTCCTGAATTTCGCGAACAAAGATCTCTTCCATCTGCGCGGTAATATCCGCGATGATCTTCAAAATCTCGTCTTTGGATTTCTGCACGTCGTCGCGCTGCTCGGAAAGGAAGGTATACCGCTCGCTCACGCGCTTATATTCCTCGATCGCGCCAAGATTCGGCGTGCCGAGCGAGGATATGCTGCGGCGCAGCTCGCTGACCTGCCGCCCCGTTTTGGCAAGGCTTTCCACCGGCTGGCGGACTTTTTCCGCTTCCGTGCGGCTGAGCTCATAGCTGTCCCAGAGCTTTTCCACGATCTGACGCTCTTCCATCTCGGCCGCCATTTTTTTCTGCTCGAGCTGTGCGCTGTTGCGTTCCAGATCGAGCAGAGCGCGGTTTTTCTCCTGTGCCGCTTTGTCTGCGGCGCTGCGACGGCCTTCCAGCTCCAGCTTGCTTGTAGTAAGCTGAGAGAGTGCCTCCCTTTCCTGCTGCGCCTGCGCGCGGAGCGTTTCCGTGCGCTGGGCAAGCGTTGCGAGTTGACCTTCCTGCTCTGTTTTTTGCTGTGTCACAGCGCCTATGGCGCTGCGACGCTCGCCAGAGTCATTTTCCAGATCGGTACGCAGCCGTTCAAGCTGCTCAATGGCAAGCAGAACGGTGGTTTTCTCGGCATCGAGGGATGCCTGCTCCGCGCGAATAACGCTGAAGCTCTCTTCAAGCTCACGCCGCCGCGCCTCGAAGCTCTCCATACCGGCGGATTCTTTTTCCATATCCGCGCGAAGTGCCGCCAGCTCCTTCTCCGCCGCGGCACACGCCTCCTGCAGCGAAGCCGTGCGGTTCTCGTTTTCCTTTCGGCGCGCTGAGGTGCTGCGAATTTCCTCGTCCAGCGCATCCAGCGCGTCTGCCGCTGCCGTGCGCAGGAGCTGTGCCTGTGCAACAAGTCCTTCCTGCCGCGCCGTCTCCTGGCGTGCTGCGGCATGCTCTTCTCGCGCTGTTTCCAGATCATAACGAGCGCTTTGCAGTTCGCGCTCGGCCTCCCGCCGCTGCGATTCCATCTGCGATAGCTGCGCTTCCAAATCGCCGCGCTTTTCGTACAGGCGCTTGAGCTCGTTGGCGCGCGATAGGATGCCGGTGTTTTTCCCGGCACTACCGCCGGTCATGGAGCCGCCGGCGTTTAGAATCTGCCCGTCGAGCGTCACGATGCGGAAGGTGTTATTATGC
>CAVIVK010000403.1:0-2114 GCA_963645975.1 Bifidobacteriaceae bacterium
GGGAAGCACAGATGGAACACCGGGAGATCCGGGAAGCGGCGGGCCATGTAGGAGGACGCCATCGTCGAGCCGTCGCACGGCATGGAGCTGGAGATGAAGCATTTGCCCATGTGCGGCAGCGCGTCAAGCACCAGAGCGCCGCACTCGGAGGACGGCACCGGGCAGCAGTCCGCCGGCAGGCCGAAGCTCTCGACCGCGTCGATGTACGGGACGCAGGTGAGCTGGTCGATCTCGGAGACCAGAAACACCGCGAAGAGCTGATACGGAATGCCGATCAGGTCGGGGAAGCCGGCCATGATCTGACCCATTGTCATCTCGTCGAAGAGGACGACCTTCTTGTTCAGCTCGGCGCTGTTGCCGTTCTTCGCATCGCCCTTCGCCTGAAGGACGAGGTTTTCGGCAACGTAGCGGAAAATGTCGTAGATCATAAGGTGGCTCATCTTGAGAGCCGCGCCGCGCTGACCCATGGTGTTCTTATCCATGAAGCCGACGCAGCAGAGATAGGACATCATCCAGCGGTAGTGCAGCACGGAGTTGAGCGCCGGGATGAGATCCTTGGAGAACGTGCCGAGCAGCATGCCCCACATGCGCAGCCACTCATAGAAGTCATACGCCGTATCGCCGACGCCGCGCCACTCGCGGCGGACGGTGGTCATGGCGCCCTTCTTGTAGAGACGTCCGAGCTTCTTTTCGCCCTTGAGCAGGAGCTCGCGGCGCTCCGCGCAGGACATCGCGGCGATCTCGGCGGCTTCCTCAGCAACGCGCTTGCCGAAGTCGACCCAGCCCTGCTTCTGGCGCGCGCCGAACGCTTTCCAGTCGGTAGCAAGGAGCATATCCTTGGCGATATCAAAGACTTCCTTCAGGTTTTCGCCCTGCGCCTTCCAGTCCATGTTGTCCTTCGCGCGGAAGAACGCCGGATTGGGGTATTTCGGAGTTTTCGCCATCAGTTCTCCCCTCCCTCTTTGCGGATGCGCTTGATCTCCAGCGATTCAACGAACGCCTGCACGCGGGTGCGGAGCTGTCCGGAATTGCCGTTGTTGTAAAGACGATCGATCGACAGAACCGGCCAGTTCTTCTCTTCCGCCATGATGTGGCTGACGAGCGCGCGCTCAAAGCCCCAATAGTCGCAGTACTTCATCTGTTCATAGATGATGCCCTCGGCACCGAACTCGCGGGCAAGTCGGTCGGCGGTGTCGCGGCGCTGCTGAACTTTTTCATCGGAAATATAGCGGGCGCACTCGGAGTGCTGCATGTAGTGCAGGCAGAGCTGCGCAAGTACGTCGTCGGTGTCGTTGAGCTCAATGACCTCGCGGCCCGGCGTGGAGCCGAAGCAGTAACGGTCAGAAACCACGAACGCGCCGCAGTTTTCGATGAGCTTGGTGAGCATGGGATCGTCGATCTCGCTGCCGACGATGGAAACGCGGGCACGGTACCAGGGCTTCGCATCGACCTTGCGCTTTTTGATCTCGGCCAGGGTCTCGCGCAGGTACGGCAGGATGAGCGCCTTCGGGCAGGTGTAGGAGACAAGGTTGAGAACGTGGTACTCGTAGCCGGTGATGGGCGGATTCTCCTTCTTGCGCATCTCGCCGATCTCGGTAAGGATGCGGCAGACCTCGTTGTGCTCTTCCACGGCTTTGCGCAGCGCTTCGTCCGACGTGTCCGCGCCGAGCTTTTCCTTCATGACATCGAGCACGCGGCGGCGCATCTGCTTTACATAGGCCTCGAGCGTGTAGTCGGTGATCTTGAAGGGGATGTCCGCGTGGGTCACGAAGAAGTTAGGCTTGTCGTTTACCTGCAGGATTTCAAAGTGCTCCATGGCACGGTTCATCATGGAGCAGGCGTCCACGCCGATCATGGCGTCCAGAAACTGGTAGCCGCCCTCGATGGCGCGTTCGGTGAGCGCTCTGGCGAACTCGCATGTGTAGTTCGACATGTAGTACGTCGCAATGTCGATAGAGCCGGTGTGCGGAGCGCGGAGACGGACAGAGAAGCAGTTACCAACGTTGAGAATCGGTTCGGGGACATGGTAGCAGGTGTACCCCATGGCCAGATTCCCTTCCGCTGCCGCCTTTCGCACAAGCTCGTTGTCGGCATTATCCAGAAGCTGCTCAAAG
>CAVIVK010000404.1:0-2110 GCA_963645975.1 Bifidobacteriaceae bacterium
TCTGGTGCCGTTTGCGTCGGAAAAGATCATATACATGGGCAGCGTGTATGGAAGCAGCGCCGCGATCGCTCCGTATATCTATGACAACACGGTCAATTCCGCCCAGAACAACCTCTATCTCAGCGATCCGGACACGCAGATCCAGTTTACCGCTCACATAGACACGTCCGCAGACACAAAGGTCGGCGTCTACTTTACCGGCATCACCGGCAACGGCGCGTCTGTCCTTTTGAATTATCTGCAAGTTAATACGGAGTCTTCGGCAAAGCTTTACCTCGACCGCATCTTCTGCGACAACCCGGAGTACGGGCAGCTGGAGATGCAAAACGATGACGAATACTATAATCTGTATCTGCGCAGCACCATTTCTGCGGTCGCAGTCACCTTCGACCCCAACGGCGGTACACTGAACGCGGGCGAAGAGAGCAAACCCGTTCAGCCCGACTCGCCCTACGGCCCGCTGCCGACGCCGACGCGCGCGGGCTACCGTTTCGACGGCTGGTTCACCGCGATAGACGGCGGCACGAAGGTGGAGGAGACCACCGTTGTGGCGGCGCGCGAGGCCCATACGCTCTATGCCCACTGGACGCTCCTCCACGAGCACTGCATCTGCGGCGGGGATACCGCGTCGGGCGATCATACGGCGCATACCGGCGCAGTGTTCACCGCGTGGGACGGAAAGAGCGCCATTTCGTATACGAACAAAACAGCGTATGTGTACCTTTCGCAGAATGTCACCTTCACCAGCAATCTGGTGGTGGACGGCACGACGCTCTACCTCTGTCTCAGCGGTCACACCTTCGCCGGCAACGGCACCAATAAGATCCAGGTCAAAAACGGCGGACGTCTCGTCCTCTGCGACTGCGCCGGCGGCGGCACCATCAAGGGCGCTACTAAGGGCTGGGGCGGCAGCTGCATCTACCTCTACCGGAGCACGCTGGATATTTTCGGCGGTAAGATCACCGGCGGCAAGGTCAGCGGCAGCGGCGGCGGAGGCGCCGTCGCGCTGGACGATTCTCTCTGCACCGTGAATATGTACGGCGGCGAGATCTCCGGCAACAACGGCAACAAAAAAGGCGGCGCGTTCTTCCTGAACAATGGGGACAAAAAGGGCGGCACCGTAAATGTGTACGGCGGCACGATCACCAACAACCAGGCACAAAAAGGCGGTGTGATCTATTCCGAATGCGGCGGCACGATCAATCTGGCCGGCGGCACGATCTCCGGCAATAAGGCCACGAGCGGCGACGGCGGCGTCATCAACATGTCCGGCGGCACGGTCACCCTCTCCGGCACGGTCATCACCGGCAACACGGCCAGTCAGTACGGCGGCGCGGTCTATCTTTACAATGGCGTGACGGCAACCATGACCGGCGGTGAGCTCCGCGGTAACAAAGCCGCCAAAGAGGGCGGCGCGGTGCATGTATACGGCACGTCCACGTTCAACCTCTCCGGCGGCAGCATCACCGGCAACTCCTCCGTGGACGGCGGCGCGATCTATCTCAACCGCGAACCGTCCGTGCTGAACATGACCGGCGGTGTGATCTCCGGCAACACGGCCACCGGAAACGGCGGCGGCGTGTACATCTTCCGCAGCGGTTCGGTCTGCAATCTCTCCGGCGGTACGATCGAAAAGAATACCGCAAAGGCCGGCGGCGGAATCTACATCAATCCCTCGAACAACGGCCAGTTGAAGGTCAGCGGTGCACCCACGGTAAGAAACAACACCGTCTCCGGCGCGGCAAACAACGTCTATCTGCCCTCCGGCAAAACGCTGACCATTTCTGCTCCCATGGAGCTCGGCGCGTCCGTCGGCGTCACCACTGCGGACACGAACTACCCCGTGGCGTTCTCCAACGCTTACGAGGAAAACTATGAGACGTTCTTCGTCTCGGACGATGCCTCCGCCGGTGTGGAGTACAATACCGCGGATCAAAAGCTCTATCTCGCCGTGCACCAGTACGGCGTCACGGTCGCGGTCGAGGGTGAAGGCACGGCGGCCGCAGAGCCTCGAAACGCGGCGGCGGGTACCGAGATCACCCTGACTGCGACGCCCGCCGATGGGTATCACTTCAGCGGCTGGATCGCAAACCATCCCGGCGTGCAGATC
>CAVIVK010000405.1:0-2104 GCA_963645975.1 Bifidobacteriaceae bacterium
GTGCTGTATGAACTGCATACGCCTTTCTCGCCCATGGAGTTTGCAAGGCGATGCAATGAGGAACCGGACGCAGAAACCGTTGGCGCAGCCGTTCACCGGCATTACGTCGTAGAGATCGACGACGGGATCAGCCCCGCTTTCTTCTACAAGACGGAGCATGGCTACAGACTGGAGGCGCTGTTCGATGCGGCGACCGCAAGAAAAAACAAACAGGAGGATACCGATTGAATCATATCGAGAGACACTGCGATACCTGCAACGATTCTTATTATGAAACCGAGCGAAACCCCAGCGGCGGAAAGGAAACGGTCCGCTTGCAGCACTGCCGCAACGCCGTCTACAATTCCCCCGCCTACACGCATGAGATGTTACTGGAGGATTGGGACAAGGGCTTCTGCCGCCTTTGGACCCCTATCACAGAGAAAGGAAATGAACATGAACAACAACTATACCATCGCCCAGCGCAATGCCCTCGTGGAAAAGTATCTTTGGTGCATCGACACCGTGATCCGGAAGAACCGCCCTCTCATGAGGACGGCGGGACTGGAGCATGACGATGTGTACCAGCAGCTTGCAATTCGGCTCATTAAGGCGGTGGCAGGCTTTGACCCGCAGAAGGGTACGCTTCAGCAGCACATCTTCGCACAGCTCAAGTACGAGTTGCTCAGCTGCAAGTCCGCCTACCGTCTGTGCGGACTGACGGGCGCGCCGAAAGAATACCGCAAAAACGAAATGATCTCGCTTGACGCGATTTCGGAGAACAGCACCTTAGATGAGCAGACCATGGCGGCGTGAGGAAAGGAGTCAGAGATGATTTTACGGGAAAACGGCACGCGTTTCTACGTGGACGGAAAAGTATTTACCATCGGCGGCAGGATCTCGGCGAACGGTGAGAGCGAGTACAAGGGACTTTTCGGTACGGTTACGGAGATCCGCAGCGGTGCAGACCGCGAAACGGAAAACAATGTGCCGGATATCTACTGCGATTTCGAGACGCCTGTTTCTGAGGAAACGCTCCGCGAGCTGGAGGAACGGTTTTCCGGCCTATATGGAGAGATAAAGACCATAGATGACATCAATCTTGACTGCGTGATCATGTCTCCCGATATGCTTGAGCCGCTGGATGCGCCGCCCAGGAAGTTGGAAGAAATACGCAAAGATATGGATGCTGCTGCACTTTTCTTTGCCAAGGTACTCAAAATGCCGAATGTGGAGCTGCGCACGCTGCGTGCCTTTCCGGTATCGCCTGCCGAGGACGGAACGGCCTGGGAGGTCGTGACACAGGTTTGCAGCCTAAGCAGATGTGATATGAGCGTTATTTGCTCTTTTGCAGACGAGCGGAACGCGCGGCTCTTCGCCGCGCTGATGGAGCGTAGCGGCTTTAGCCTTCGCTATGATACAGCTATGCCGAGTACCAAGAAGACATATTAAAAGAAAGTGAGGACCTGTGAATGAGCCTTCGAAATAAAATGCTCGCTGTGATCGACGATGTGAACGGCAGTGTCGCAGAGCGTGAGGAGCTGGTGGAAATGATCGCCATTGCCCTGCTGACCCGCAAGAACCTGTTTGTTCTGGGCGAGCCAGGTCAGGCCAAGAGCTATGCCATCAACCTTTTCCGCCAACACATCACCGGCGCACGGCAGTTTGAACGCCTGCTCTCCAAGCAGAGCGACGAAGAGCAGCTTTTCGGCCGTGTCGATCTGTCAAGCCTTATCCCCGGCAGCATCCCGGACTCCGCGTTGGAGGACGATGATGTATACCAAAACCTGTGCTTTGATCTGAAGTGTGCGGTAGATGGCCTGGGGCAGAGGAAGAATGCGCCTGAAACCTTCACCATGCTGGGCAAAGCGGCGGACAAGCTGGAGGCATACCGAAAGGCCGTGGCACAGCTGCGTCGCAGTGAGCCGGTCGTACAGACGGCCGGCAAGATCCCGGAGGCGGAAATCGTGCTGCTCGACGAGATCTTCAAGTGCAATGACGGCGTGCTCAACTCGCTTCTGACCGCGCTCAATGAGCGAAAGTACACCAATGAGGGCCGTACATATCCCATTCCCACGATCTCTTTTTTCGCGGCGTCCAATGAAATTCCCAATTTCAGCGATCC
>CAVIVK010000406.1:0-2100 GCA_963645975.1 Bifidobacteriaceae bacterium
TTTCGATACGGTCTGCCGCACTACGTGCAGTTTCGCCGCGAGCTCTTCCTGCGAAAACCCCTTCGATCTGCGCAAATTCTTTATGTTTTCATTTAACATGCTTTGGCCTCCTTGTCTTTCGGTGGCTTCATTAAAGATCAAAAGAGCCGTTGCCGCAAGCAACGCAAAATAACATTGGCATAGGGAAGCCGCCCGAACGGTCGCGTTCGGGCGGCTTTTGCCAAAAATCTTATTCGTCCAGCTTGAGCACCGCGAGGAAGGCCTCCGTCGGAATCTGCACCGTGCCGAGCTGGCGCATTTTCTTTTTGCCTTCCTTCTGCTTTTCGAGCAGCTTCTTCTTTCGCGTGATGTCGCCGCCGTAGCACTTGGCGAGAACGTCCTTGCGCATGGCGCGCACCGTTTCGCGCGCGATGATCTTGCCGCCGATCGCCGCCTGTACGGGCACTTCGAAGAGCTGGCGGGGGATATTGTCGCGCAGCTTTTCGCACAGCTTCCGGGCGCGGCCATAGGCCTTTTCGCGGTGGGCGATGAAGCTCAGCGCGTCCACCTGATCGCCGTTTAAGAGCATATCGACTTTTACGAGATCGGACGGGACGTACTCCGAGAGCTCGTAGTCGAGCGAGGCATAGCCCTTCGTTTTGGCTTTGAGCGTATCGAAGAAATCGTAGATGATCTCGTTGAGCGGCATTTCGTAATGCATTTCCACGAGCCGCTGGTCAAGATACTGCATGTTTTTGTAAACGCCGCGGCGCTCCTGGCAGAGCGGCATGATGTTGCCGACGAACTCGTTCGGCGTGATGATCGTCACCTTGACGAACGGCTCGAGCGCTTCGGCGATGGATGCCGGGTCGGGGTAATTGTGCGGGTTGTCGACGAACACCGTGGTGCCGTCGGTCTTTTTGACTTCGTAAATGACCGAGGGCAGCGTTGTGACGAGATCGAGGTTGAACTCGCGCTCGAGACGCTCCTGAATGACCTCCATATGCAGCATGCCGAGGAAGCCGCAGCGGAAGCCGTAGCCGAGCGCGATGGACGTCTCCGGCTCGTAGGAGAGGGAGGCGTCGTTGAGCTTGAGCTTGTCGAGCGCGTCGCGCAGGTCGGGGAACTTGGAGCCGTCCTCGGTGTAAATGCCGCAGTAGACCATGCTGCGCGCCGGGCGGTAGCCGGGCAGCGCTTCGGCGCAGGGACGCGCGCTTTCGGTGACGGTATCGCCGACGCGGGTGTCCTCCACGTTTTTGATGCTCGCGGTGAAATAGCCGACGTCGCCGGCGGCGAGCTCGTCACAGGGGTCAAGCCCCATCGGACGCAGATGCCCAACTTCGAGAACCTTATATTCCGCGCCCGTTGCCATCAGGCGGATGGGGGTGTCGCGGCGGATCACGCCGTCCACAACGCGGATGAGCACGATAACGCCGCGGTAGGCGTCGTACTGGCTATCAAAGATGAGCGCCTTGAGCGGCGCGGCGGCATCGCCCTTCGGGGCGGGGACGTGCTGCACAATGTACTCCGGCACGGCCTCCACGTTGATGCCGTTTTTGGCGGAGATCTCCGGCGCGTCCATCGCCGGGATGCCGATGATGTCCTCGATCTCGGTTTTGGTGCGCTCCGGGTCGGCAGCGGGCAGGTCAATCTTGTTGATGACGGGCAGAATTTCGAGATCGTGCTCCAGCGCAAGATATGTGTTCGCGAGCGTCTGCGCTTCCACGCCCTGTGAGGCGTCCACAACGAGCACCGCGCCCTCGCATGCGGCGAGCGAGCGGGAGACCTCGTAGTTGAAGTCCACATGACCCGGCGTGTCGATGAGATTGAGCGTATACGTCTCGCCGTCCTTGGCCTTGTACGTCAAGCCGACGGCGCGCGCCTTGATGGTGATGCCGCGCTCGCGCTCGAGATCCATGTTGTCGAGGATCTGCTCGGACATCTCACGCTTTTCCACCGCGCCGCACAGCTCAATGAGCCGGTCGGACAGCGTGGATTTGCCGTGGTCGATGTGCGCGATGATGGAAAAATTCCGGATATGGCTCTGGTCGATCATAGGGATACTCCTCAAAAAAGAATCAGTGCGCGTTCTCTACGCGCGCGGCAAGAGCGCGAAGCTCC
>CAVIVK010000407.1:0-2096 GCA_963645975.1 Bifidobacteriaceae bacterium
ACGCATAACAGCCTCGCCGCTCTCGGTAAGCGCCACGCGGTTAATGCGTTGATCCTTATCGTCGGCAATGCGCCGGACGTACCCGCTGCGTTCGAGCAGTTTTAGGGTGGCGGTAACCGTGGCGGGGGAGAGATGCATCGATGCCGCCAGTTCCCGCTGAGAGGGGAGCGAGCCGCGCTCGGAGATACGGAAAATATTCACGAGCATCATGTGCTGCGCCGGGTCCTGCAGCGGCATATCCGCCATGGCATAGTTTCCCGCGCGGCGGCGCATATGATCGAGCGATCGAAGTCCCCATGCAGGGCTGGAGCGAGCTCTTTCTTCACAGCAATCCATAGTTCACCTCAATATTTCGTATGCGAATTGTTCGTGGGCGAACGAACGTGACGTATCATACTCTCAATTTTTTCTAAAGTCATGAACATTTTGAAAATAATCCAACCGAAAAACGCATAGGTATGCAGGGAAGGGAGGCGATAATATGTCCGGCTTGGAAAAAGCTCTCTGGCTGCTGCCAAGGGATCTTCGAAATGCAATAAATCATCTTCCGGCAAGTATTTCTTCGAAGGTGTGTGAAATTCGTCTTCGCCGAGGCAGGACTCCGGCGCTTACTCTTCCCGAGGGCGAATCTCCATTTACCGGTGCGCCTGCGGTAACGGACACCGACCTCGCGAGGGTTTTGGAGCTCGCGAGCGGCGCTTCACCGTATGCGGCGTCGGATTGTCTGCGGCGAGGATTCATTACGGCGGATGGCGGCGTCCGTGTGGGCTTTTGCGGTCGCTTTCCCAGCGGGGATCGTGGACTATGGAACCAGGAAGATCTTTTTTCCATCTGCATTCGTATTCCGCAGGAAGTAAAAGACATCGGAGAAAAATTCTGCGTCCGCCCCTTTCCGTCCACACTTATTTTATCCCCGCCGGGCGGCGGGAAAACGACGCTCCTGCGCGACATGGTACGAACCCTGTCAAACGCTGGAACACGCGTGGGCCTCTGCGACGAGCGCGGGGAGATTGCAGCGCTTTCCGACTCAGGAGCCGGGTTTGACATCGGTGAACGGACGGACGTGCTGTCCGACTGCCCGAAGGCGTGCGCGGCGATGATTCTTCTTCGCTGTATGTCGCCGGAACTGATCGCCATGGATGAGATTTCCGAACCGGAAGACGCTGACGCCTGCCGCAGCGCGGCATACTGCGGCGTTTCTCTGCTGGCTACGGCGCATGCCGCCGATACGTCGGAGTTGTCTCGCCGAGAGGTGTACCGGATGCTTCAAAGCGAACAGGTTTTCTCTCGCGCCGTCGTGATCCGCGTGACCGGTGGACGGCGGATATACGAGGAGGTCAAGCTATGACAGGAGCGCTTGGCGCGATACTTCTCATAGCCTGCGGCGCATATGCCGGCTTTTCTGCGCTGGAACATGTAGGGAGGGAGCTCCAATGCGCCGAAATGCTTCTCTCGGCTTCCTGTGACATACGAACCGAGATACTCTTTCACCGCACGCCGCTTCCGCAGTTGTTGGAGCGGCTGGGGACGCGGTATCCGAAACTTTTTCCCGATACGAAAAATGCCTCCGCGCTTGTCCGCGAATTTTCTTTTCTCTCGGTCTGGACAGCAAGCATACGCTGCGCCGCGCTTCCCAAAGCGCTGGAAGAGCCGCTTCTGCGGCTCGGCGAGCAGCTTTCGTCCGGCGCGGAGCCGGAGCAGGCGCTCGACGCGCTGGAGGAAGCCGTTCGTTATGTGCGGGACGTACTGCGCGAACAGAAAAAGGCTGCCGTGCGGCTCTATCCGTCGCTGGGGCTGGCCGCCGGATGTCTCCTGGCGGTTTTACTTCTTTAGGCTTTACATTTCGGCGGCGGTATGGCACAATGGCGCCGGGTGATGATAGAAAATGGAGAGAAAAATCTTGTTTTTTGATGTAGACGGGACGATTGTGACATCGGATCACGTAGTGCCAGAGAGCGCCCGCGCCGCGCTGAAAAAGGCGCAGAGCGCCGGACATATTCTTATTATCAACACAGGACGTCCGTTCCGGCACATTGAGCCGCAGATTCGCGCGCTTGGCTTTGACGGGTATATCTGCTCCATCGGCGGGCATATCC
>CAVIVK010000408.1:0-2072 GCA_963645975.1 Bifidobacteriaceae bacterium
CTATTAAGGTGCTGTACGCGGTCACGGCTGAGATACGTCAGATAACTGTAAATATCCGTCAGAGTGATGCGGGAGATGAAGTCGATGTCCACGTCGCGGATGTCGATCTCGTCCAGCCGTTTGTCCGCCAGCGCCGGGTCGCGCTGCTGCTTCAGGTACCGGAAGAAATTCCGCATATCCAGGTAGTATTCGTCCACGGTGCGCTGGGAGTGCGCTTTGATGGTCTCGTGGTAGCTGAGAAAGTCCAGCAGCAGCTGGGGCGAATCGATGCGGTAATCCATATATGCAATGCTTTGAAAAAACGGCGGCGGGTGTGCGGGTCAGTATCCCGTGCAGGCGGCTTGCGGCGCACCGGGCTGGCGGTAACGGGCCTGTACCGTGCGCTCGGGGCAAGCTTGGGCAAAAACGGGTCTGCTGTGCCAAAATGGGCATTTACTCTCCACTCAATTGAACAAAATTTTTATTTTGTTCAATCGCGCATATCCTTTCAAAGCGCCCTCCTTCCTACGGTAGATAATAGATAAATACAACGGGAGTTCAGTCGCAGGCCTCACCCGTGGATGCGCTTTTCCATCGGGGTGATGTCGATCACTACTTCGCTGCAATGACGGCATAAATGCGCTGAAGATTTTCTTGCTTTTGTTTGATTGTATCACGTCTTTCCGTATTACTGCAAGTGAATTTATAAAAAGCAAAGGACGGCATGCGCCGTCCTTTGTTGGTGTTTGCTTCCGCTGGTATTCACTTCTCCCCTCTCCCCTTTTTACGGGGCTTGGGGACGGGAGTGGCGGCTTCCGCCAGGGTTAGGACGCGCTCCGTCAGGTCGCGGTCCTCAATGTCCAGGATATAGCTCTCTTTCGCGCCCTCGTAGGGGCAGCCGCAGGGGGCATTTGCCATTATTTCGTCCAAAACCGGCAGTTTCTTCACGAAAACGGTGTTATCGCAGAGCGTGAGTATCGGCTTATCGTTCAGATAGACCATGTACTCCCCGAACATCTTCTTGCTGCGTATCTCCCACAGGGGCGGCAGCTGCTCCAGAACGAAGGCCAGGTAGTCCTGTGTGGTAGCCATGTTACGCCTTCAGGCAGCGCAGGACAGCCATGAGGATGGAGTAGTACTTGCTGTCGGGGGTGTCGGCGCGGCTGGTGATGACCACCGGGCAGGAGGCGCCGCAGATGGTGCTGGCCATGGTCTTGCCGGCGATGTAGGTGCAGGCCTTGTACAGCACGTTGCCTATCTCGATATAGGGCACCAGCAGGATGTCCGCCTGGCCGGCCACGGGGTCGTGGATGGCCTTGTGCTTCACGGATTCCATGGAGATGGCGCCGTCCAGCGCCAGAGGGCCGGAGATGACGCAGCCGGGCACGCCGCGCTCGGCGATGGCCTTGGCGGACACGGTGGAGGGCATCTTCTCGGTGACGTTCTCCACGGCGGACAGCACGGCCACCTTGGGGCAATCGATACCCAGGGCCTTGGCCACGGGCAGGGCGTTCTCCACGATGCCGATCTGGGTGTCCACGTCGGGGGCGATGTTGATGGCGGCGTCAGTGATCATCACGAAGCGGCCTTCGTACTCAAAAATACCGCACTGGCTCACCAGGCGCTTGCCGCTGGCGGGGATCAGGCCGGTCTCCTTGTTCAGGATGGCGCGGGCGAAGTTGGAGGTCTGCAGAATACCCTTCATGGGGATATCCGCCTTGCCCTCGCGCACCAGCTGCACCGTCAGCTTGGCGGCGTCCAGTTCCTCGCCGTCGAAATCCACGATCTCGTAGTCGTTCTCGCTCTCGCCCATCTCGTGGAGCATGGCGATGATCTCGTCCTTCTTGCCTACCAGTGTGCCCTCGACCACGCCCTTGCGGCGGGCGTTGACCACGGCGGACAGTGCCGGTTCGTCATGGGCGTTGGCCAGTGCGATGCGCTTCTTCATGCCGCAGCCCAGCACATAGGCTTCCAATTCCTTGAAAGATGTAAACATTTCCTTTTACCTCCGTTTTTGGTTCCCATTTCCCCGGAAACCATCTTTTGACGGGCCCATTATACCCCCTGCCGGCACAAAAAACAACCGCAAATTC
>CAVIVK010000409.1:0-2059 GCA_963645975.1 Bifidobacteriaceae bacterium
GGGGCATACTTCCCTATACTATTATATTATATGCCCCCGAGAGTTATTCCTCTTTTTTCCGCTCGCGCGTTTTGATTCGCTCGTGCGGCGTGGGGCCCCAGCCGTCGAGCGGCAGACGCTGCATGGCGCCGAACACCTTGCTGCGCAGATCCGGGTACTGCGCCGAGAGCGTCGTGAGCAGGTCTTTGATCTCCTGCCGCTTGGACGTGCAGTCCATCGGGCAGGTGCTCTTCACGACCGGCAGCTCGAGCTGTTTGGCGAGATTGGCGCTGCGCTGCTCGCCGATGTACAGCAGCGGGCGGATCTGCGTCACGTCCGCGCGGGACATATACGTCACCGGCTTGAAGCAGTTGAGCCGCCCTTCGAACACGAGCGACATCATGAACGTCTCCACGGCGTCGTCAAAATGGTGGCCGAGCGCGAGCTTGTTGCAGCCGTGCTCCTTCATCGTGGTGTTCAGTGCGCCGCGGCGCATTTTGGAGCAGAGCGAGCACGGATTCTCCTCCTGCCGCGCATCGAACACGATCTCGCGGATGTCGGTCGGGACGCGGGTGTACGGCACGCCGAGCTCTTCGCACATCCGTTCCACGCCGGAAAAGTCCATGCCGGGGAAGCCGGTGTCGATCGTGATGCCCTCCAGCTCAAATTTTGCCGGGTAATACCGCCGCAGATACGCGAGCGAGGCGAGCAGCACGAGCGAGTCCTTGCCGCCGGAAATGCCCACGGCGATGCGGTCGCCGGGGGCGATCATGCCGTAATCGTCCACACACCGGCGCACAACGCCGGTAAACGCATTGAGAGAATCCATATTTTGCACCTCAAAAATTAAAAATCGAAACGGAGGAAAACAGAGCATTTGCGAGCAAAACGGAGCATTTACGAGCTTGCCTTGCCGTAAATAAAAATTTCGGAAAACGGGGGTTGACACCGAAAGAGCGCTGTGCTATAAAAATAGAGCGCGTCTTGAGGGTATATTGTACCCGCCGCGCCTTGAAAAAGCAAGAAAAAACAATGATATTGGAGGCACATCAATGTCCACTACGATGGTCAGAAAAGAGGACGTCGTCCGCAAGTGGTACGTTCTCGATGCGGCCGGCAAGCCCCTGGGCAAGACCGCCGCTCTCGCCGCCGACCTGCTGCGCGGCAAGCGCAAGGTCGACTACACGCCGCACGTTGACTGCGGTGACTTCGTCATCATCATCAATGCGAAGGACGCCGTTCTCACCGGCAACAAGCTCACCCAGAAGTACTACCGCACCCACTCCGGTTACGCCGGCGGTCTCAAGGAGACCCGTTACGATCGCCTGATGGCGACCCGCCCCACGCTCGCCATGACGCTCGCCGTTCGCGGCATGCTGGCGAAGAACCCCACCCAGAAATGGCAGCTCCGTCGTCTGAAGGTTTTTGCCGGCAATGAGCACAAGCACGCCGCGCAGAAGCCCGAAGTCTGGACGGTTGAATAAGGAAAGGAGGAAATTTTAGAATGGCTACCTATCAGAGCAAGCGTCCCTACGCTTACGGCACCGGCCGTCGGAAATCCTCCACCGCCCGTGTTCACCTCATCCCCAACGGCACCGGCAGCATCACCATCAACGGCCGCACGCTGGACGAGTACTTCGGTCTCGAGACCCTGAAGCTCATCGTCCGTCAGCCTCTCGCCGCCACCGAGACGACCGAGAAGTTTGACGTTGAAGCCACCGTCGCCGGCGGCGGCATGACCGGCCAGGCCGGCGCGATCCGTCACGGCATCGCCCGCGCCCTGCTCAAGGTCGACGAGAACTACCGCGGCACGCTCAAGGCCGCCGGTTATCTCACCCGCGATCCGCGCATGAAAGAGCGTAAGAAATACGGCCTCAAAGCCGCTCGTCGCGCACCGCAGTTCTCCAAGAGATAATTGGACGCGATTTTACAATCGAAAACCTCGAAAAACCCCGGAAAATCAAGGCTTAACAGTCGTAAGGAACTATAAGTCTTGCGGTTTGGGCAGAGAACGGTGTGACCGTAAAGGTCACGCCGTTTTTCTGCGTCCAAGGGTAGATTCTGCAATCATGGGTTCTGC
>CAVIVK010000410.1:0-2058 GCA_963645975.1 Bifidobacteriaceae bacterium
CTCCTATTCCATGCTTCGATTGCTTCTTCGGCGGTGTCGTAGATCAAAATACCGACGGTTCCGCCGTCCTCTTCATATCGTGCGATTGGGCAGTTGGGATTTAGTTCATGCGTGTGTATCAATCTGTAGCCAACACCGCTGTATGGCCGCGCAAGGTATCCCCGATTATGCAGATTTCCTTCATCATCGCACACCGCGATGCCTACTCGCCCCCCGCAGAAAGGACACGGCTTAGGTTTTTCCATTGTCATCACTCCAATCAATCACCGTAAAGCATTTACGGCACACGGTGTCTTTCGTAAAACTCGATGAGCCTTTCCCGCTTCTTACCCTTGTCCCGCACACGCCATAAGGCAAGCCTCGTCTACCGCCTCCCGCGATTTCTCCTTGCCGTGAAATCCGCCTAAGAACTCGATCTCGGCAAGAGCTTCCCGCGTAGTGTCCGGGTGCAGGATTCGTTTTGCTTCTTCGTAGGTCACTTTATCAGCTCCTTTTCATACTTGCAGCTCGTCATATCGCAGTCCTTTTTGTCTGCGCACACGCTGCATCCGTGGTCTCGGGCGAATTTTACGACCGTCCAGTCGATCTGCGGACGCCCCCGCTGACAGCCGCAAGAGATAACTGCTCCGGATCGCAAGTTATATCCGGCAATCGTCTTTTCCCTCCCGCAATCGCAAAGGCAGTCGTAAACGCCTTGTCTCATCGCGCTGCTCTCCGCTTCGTTTCGGCGCAGGACGGTGAGCATTCCGAAGCGTTGCCCGGTCAGGTCGAGCTTCTTTCTCCCTTTCTGGGAACATCCGCAGGATTTGACGCGGTTAGATGTCAAAAGCCCGTTCTGCAAAACGACCTCGTTTCCGCATTCACAGCGGCAGCGCCACCGTGCTCCCGGCTCGCGGGAAATGACCGTCAGCTTTCCGAACACCTTCCCCGTGAGATCGTTTTTCGCCATTTTTATATCACGCATCCTCTGGGCCTTTTCGCGGTTGACCTCTTCCCGCAAGCATCCGCATGATTTGACCTTTCCGTCAATAAGGTCTCTTCTTGCGACGGTCGTTTCTCCGCCGCAGTCGCATTTGCAAAGCCAGAACGTCCGACCGTGCGAATCCGAGTGGTCATATCGGATGGCCGTAAGCCGGTTGAATTTCTGCCCGGTCATGTCAATTCTTTTTGCCATTACAGCCTCCGTTTGGCGTATAAGGCCATCAAAAGCGCCTCGGCACAGCCGTCATGCTCTTTGCGGCAGCCCGGCGGTATCAAATTCACGCCGGGGAAAAGCCGCTTGCAGACCTCTATGGACGTGTTCTTGTCCGCCGTGACGGAAAATTCTTTCTTCCATTTTTGTGGACGTACAAGCTCGTAGGGGATGCCGTAGGCTTCAAGCATCCCTTGTAGCCAGCCGAAACCCTCGCCGAAGTGAAACATGGACGTTACCCCCTGTCCCGGCATGGCGCTGACGTGTTCCAGGCAGCACACGGCGCTTTTTCCCGCAAGCTCGGCAAACATAGCACGGTAGATGTCCTTATCGTAGCGGAAAACAAGGGTTTCCTCTCCGTTCAGAATGGCAAGCCCGCCGTTCTTTCCGGGATCTATGCCGATATAGATCATCCTTCCGCCTCTACGATCTCGCCGTTTCGGAGGGCAAATGCCTTTTCCGTTTTCCGGATGATGCTGCCGCCGTAAGAATCGCGGGTAAGCGCGAAGAACTCTTCGGGCGTCAGTTCATCGCGGTCAATGTCAACGTCATGCTGCCGGGCGAACTCGCGCCGCCCCTGCTCGCAGCTTCCGGTCAGCCGGTGGTGCCACGAGAAAAAATCCATGGCCGGGCGCTTGATGCCGGGCTTGAACTCGGCGCAGAATGCCTCGATGCGCTCTTCCGTCGGCATATCGTCGAACAGTTTTTCGAGCAGCGCTTCCCGCGCCTTGTGCAGCGTCTCGCCGTGGGCAAATGTGTTGCCCTGTTTGCACACGAAGGTCGGCGCGAGCGACAGGTCAGCTCGGACGATAAAGCCCTTGGCAGCGCTGCCGATGATGCGGGTGAGGATCGTCGGCACATTGTCG
>CAVIVK010000411.1:0-2053 GCA_963645975.1 Bifidobacteriaceae bacterium
GCCTCATACCGCGCCGCCGTAGACTCGACGATCGCCTCGAAAATGGCCTGCTTGCCGGGAAAGTGGTTGTAGAGCGAGGGCGCTTTGACGCCCACCGCCTGCGCGATCTCGCCGACGCTCACGGCGTCGTACCCGCGCTCGGAAAAGAGCCGCAGCGCTTCGTCGAGAATTCTCTGTTTCGTATCTTCCTGCCGCATAGAATCACCAACTAACTAATATTAATTAGTTTTACTATACGGCAACCCGTACGAAAAGTCAAGAGAGCGAAAGCTTCTCCCGGAGGGCATTTACCGGAGAACGACCCGCGCGATCTCCATGGTGATGATTTTTATCACCGCCCCGCCGGACATAATGTAAAACCGCACCTCGCGTGCCCGCTGCGTTTTAGCAATCGGCGTTGCGACGGCGGATAGAAGAATCAGCAGCGCTCCGGCGCAGCCGACGAGCGTCGGAATGCTCAAAAGCGGGAAAACGCCGGGCGCACAGCTGCCGTCAATGGCGTGCTGAATGGTTTTGTCCAGTCCGTCCCGTGCCGCTGCGAAGCAGCATATGGCGAGACCGAAGATCAGCAGTATAACGCTCCGGCGTCCCCAGGCGGAAATCGCGGCGCGGTTCGCCGCGGAATAGGCAATAAATCCCAGCAGGGCGAGAATCATCAGCGTTGTGGCGGTCGTTACGGCGTTTCCAAAATAGAGCTTTATCATGTTGTTGTGCCTCTTCATGGTTTATTTCTGCGCATTGTACCAGTCGAGCACGGCGCTCAGATGCTCCGGCTTGACCCGCTCGCCGCCGCGGAGCATGAGCTCCAGAATGTCGTCCTCGTCCGGCGTGCGGTCGCTCTTCGCAGCTAGGCTCTTTCCCACCGTTTTGGCCATGATCTCCATCATGGGACGGTAGACGCCGTGCAGCTTTTTCACATCAAAGTTGCCCTGCAAAGTAAATACGGGAATGTTGGCGGGAATGCCGGTCTTTTTCCGCACGGCGTCCTGCTGCGTTCCGGTCTGCCACATACCGACACCGCATACGGCGCGCACCCGATAGCGACGGGCTGCGGCGGCGTAGCCCTTGACGGTGCTCGCCATGACCCAGCCGAGATAGATGATCTCCGCTCCTGCGGCGAGGACGCTCTTTGCCTCGGCAAGAGAGTAGGCGGGAAGAGCCGTTTCCTGTGCGAGCAGCTTCGCATAGCGCTCTGCGCTGCCGGTGTTGGATGTGTAAACAATGGCGTTCATAAGGTACCCTCCATTCAAATTTTCGTTGTTTTCCGGTAATCGGATTCGATCCGGGCGATGAACCGGTCAATGTGAGCGCAAAGCAGGGGAGAGACAGCTTCTTTGTCCTCCGCGCCGTCGTAAACGCTGTAGAGCAGATACATCGGCCCATAGAACTCCAGCGCGAGCTGCATGGCGGCCTCGTCACTCTCCGTCAGCTTCCGGAAGATCGCCGCCATATACTCCAGGGGCCCGCCCGCGAGATAGTCGCGGTGGAGCCGCGCGAGCTTCGCATCGCGGTACTGCTCCAGCGTGAGCATTTTGCGGAAATTTGCGGAAAACGGCTCCTTTGTCCAATGGTCGAACTGTGCGGCGCTGTAGGCGCGGATCTTTTCCACTGGTGTGTGCAGATAGGCCTCCGCGAAGCCGTCCGGCTCCGCTTCCGGCATTTCGTATTTTTCGGCGCGTTCATAGTCCATTTCGTTCATCCGTTCCACGATCCGGTCAAGAATTTCCTGCTTTCCGGCGTAGTGCTTGTAGAGCGCCGCTTTCGTGATCCCCAGCTTCCCGGCAATATCGCTCATGGACGTGCCGAGATACCCATTCTGCGCAAACAGCTCCAGCGCCGCTTCCATAATTCGTTCTTTTGTGTCGATCGCCATGCATATCCTCCGTTAACCAAGAAGTGACCGTTCGGTAACTTGTAGTATAGTTACCGAACGGTCACTTGTCAAGATCCTATTGGAAAATTTTTATGCCGAGGCGATGTGCCAGCCCTCGGCCAGCTCGCGTACCTTGGTGAAGCGCTTATAAAGGCCGTTTTGCGCGAGCAGCTCCTCGTG
>CAVIVK010000412.1:0-2035 GCA_963645975.1 Bifidobacteriaceae bacterium
CGCCGTTTCCTCACAGCCGCGCACATGCGGTATGCGCGTTGGCTTGAGGTAAGCGTCCGCCTTTTCGCGCAGCCATGCTAAATTCGGCTTTGCGCCATACAGACGCCGGCGGATAATCTCGGAGTATACCGCGTCGCAGAGCTTGTCTACGCCGCCGCGCTGCGGCAGCGCCGCGCGAAGCGCCGTAGAATCCATCGGCATGGGCGTTTTCGGAACAATCACGATCTTCGCGCCATACGTTTCGCGAAGATACGCCGCGTGCTGCTCGATCTTCGCCATGTCGCCCTCGGCGCGGGGCAAAGCCGCGAGCGTGCAGAGCGAGAAAATCTCCCGGAACTCATGCCAATGCTCCATATAGAGAAGCATATCCGTTCCAACGAGAAAATATAGCTCTACCCCCGGATTTGCACGTGAAATCGACCGCAGCGTATCCACGGTGTAGCTCTTCCCCTCGCGGCGCAGCTCCATGGACGTAACATCCGTCTTTTCAAAAGCCAGTTCGCATAGGCGGAGCCGCTCTTCCGCACTCGGACTTCCTTCCGCAAGCGCCTTGTGCGGCGGGATACCCGCCGGAACAACGAGCATGCGATCCGCGCCAAGCGCCGCTGCAGCGCAGGAGAGCGCGTCGGCATGGCCGAGATGCGGCGGATTGAACGTCCCGCCGTAGATCAAAAGACGCATGGGCTTTTACTTCTTTCCTTTGCGATCTTTTGTTAGGACGATTTTGGGGTCCTTTTCGTTCTGTTTGAAAAGCACAAATTTGCTGCCGATGACTTGCACGCCGTCCGCGCCGCACGCTTCACAGAGCGCGTCGCACGCCTCGCGCGCCGACAAAAGGGAGTTATCCAGAACGCGGCCCTTGATAAGCTCGCGGACAGCAAGGGCTTCCTCCGCCTGACGGACAACGTTTTCGGTGATGCCGCCCTTGCCGATTTGCAGTTCGGTGTTCAGCGCCGCCGCCATGCCGCGCAGCTGTGCTCTCTGTTTACTGGTGATCATAGTATTTCTCCCATTTCTGTTTGAATTGCGCCAGCGCCTTTCCTCGATGGGAAATCGCATTTTTTTCTTCCATCGTCAGTTCTGCCATGGACCGGTCAAATCCGTCCGGGCGGAACACCGGATCATAGCCGAAGCCGTTCTCGCCGCGGGGCGCTGTGAGAATGCTCCCTTCGCACGTTCCCTCTGCGGCGAGTGTGTCGCCGTTCGGGAAAACACAGCAGAGCGAGCAGACAAACCGTGCCGTGCGCTCGTCCCTCCCGCCAAGATTTCGGAGCAGGAGCTCATAGCGATCCTTATCGGAATCGGCGTGATCTCCGGTATAACGTGCAGAATGCACGCCCGGCGCGCCGCCGAGCGCGTCTACGCAAAGCCCGGAATCATCCGCAATTGCGGGAAATCCTGTAGCGCGCATGACGGCCTCTGCTTTGATGCGGGCGTTTTCCGCGAACGTATCTCCGGTCTCCGCCACTTCGTCCGTAAAGCCGGACTCGGCCTTGCTGATGAGTTCAACATCAAAGCTATCAAAAAGCACGCGGAACTCGCGCAGCTTATTCTTATTATCGGATGCCAACACAAGCTTCATTCGAGCAGCGCCTCCGCAAATTCCTCCGGCACGAAGGGTTTGAGATCGTTCACGCCCTCGCCCACGCCGATGAACTTCACCGGAAGGCCAAGTTCACGCTTGATGGCAAATACGATGCCGCCCTTGGCGGTACCGTCAAGCTTCGTGAGAACGATGCCGGTGAGTCCTGCCGACTCGCCGAACACTTTCGCTTGAATGAGGCCGTTCTGCCCGGTCGTCGCGTCGAGCACCATCAGGCATTCCACGCTCGCGTCCGGCAGCTCGCGGTCGATGACGCGGCGGATCTTGGAAAGCTCGTTCATGAGATTGGCTTTATTATGCAGCCGTCCGGCGGTATCCACGATGATCACATCGCGGCCGCGCGCCTTGGCCGCGGCGATCGCGTCGAACACGACGGCGGCGGGGTCACTCCCCTCTTCGTGGCGCACAATGTCGCACCCCGCGCGATTTGCC
>CAVIVK010000413.1:0-2024 GCA_963645975.1 Bifidobacteriaceae bacterium
GAACAAAATTATGCCGGTAAGAATATCGGAGAAGGAGTGGTTCAGACCAAAGGCGGTGGAGATTTCGCCTGCGCCGCGCTCCAGAAATACGAGCAGCAGAGAGGTAAAGATCATGATGATCGGGTTAAACTTAGCAAGCCAGGAAACCATGACTGCCGTAAAGCCGCGGCCGCCGGCGATCGTCGTCGTAACCGTATGGTTGATGCCGCCGACGAGCAGCAGTCCTGCAAGACCGCAGATTGCGCCGGAAAGCGCCATCGTGCGCATGATGACCTTCTCTACCTTGATGCCGACGTAGCGCGCGGTACGTTCGCTCTCGCCGACGACGCTGATCTCATAGCCGTGCTTGGAGTAGTTAAGATACACATACACCGCAACCGTCACCAACGCAGCAACAAGGATGCTTAGCAGATACTTGTTTCCGCCGAGCTGCGGCAGCCAGCCGAGCTGGGTAGCCTGATTGATGATGCCGATTTGCCCCGCACCCTTTGGAACTTCCCACACGATGATAAAGTAGGCCACAAGCTGCGTGGCAACATAGTTCATCATCAGGGTGAAGAGCGTTTCGTTCGTATTCCACCGGGCTTTAAAGAAAGCGGGGATGAAGCCCCACAGCGCGCCTGCGGCAATCGCCGCGACGGTCATGGTGAGAATCAGCATACCGTTGGACATCTTGTCGCTCAGGCAGATCATCACCGCCGTCGTCGCAAGACAGCCGGCGAGGGTCTGTCCCTCGGCGCCGATATTCCAGAAGCGCATTTTGAACGCTGGAGTTACGGCAAGCGAAATCACCAGCAAAACGGCCATACCCTGGAAGGTGATCCAGCTGCGGCGTGCCGTGCCGAAAGCGCCGTTTATCATGGCGGCATAGACGGCGATGGGGTTTTCACCCGTGGTAACGGTTGTGACAAGCGCGCATACCAGCAGCGCTGCAACGATCGCACCGAGACGAATCGCCCATGCTTTATACCACGGCATCGCGCCGCGCTTGGAAATATGAGCCAGAGGCTCCTGATTCTGCTTATTCATCGGCTTTGTCACCTCCGAGCTTTGTCATCATCATGCCGACCTCGCGCTTCGAGGTTTTGCGTCCCTCAACAATACCGCTGACCTTGCCTCCGCAAAGGACGAGGATCCGGTCGGCCAGTTCCAGCAGAACGTCCAAGTCTTCGCCGACGTATATAACCGCGACGCCCTTTTTCTTCTGCCGGTTGATGAGGTCGTATATCGTATAGGAAGAATTGATGTCCAGACCGCGGACGGCGTACGCCGTAAGAAGAACGGTTGGTGCGCTTGCGATTTCGCGGCCGACAAGCACTTTCTGAACGTTGCCGCCAGAGAGCCGGCGCACAGGCGTATCCACGCTCGGCGTGCTTACGCTCAGCTCCTGCACCACGGATTCCGCCAGCGCGCGCGGAGAGCGC
Source organism: Bifidobacteriaceae bacterium (assembly GCA_963645975.1). Classification (GTDB taxonomy): domain Bacteria; phylum Bacillota; class Clostridia; order Oscillospirales; family Oscillospiraceae; genus Apopatocola. Next base: position 1,425 of record CAVIVK010000413.1, read on the forward strand.
CGGTCGGTGAAGATCGATTTGCCGCGGCGGAAGGATCGGAGCATCATGTTGTCGGCAAGGTTCATATTACCGACAAGCCCCATGCCGAGACGATCTTCGGGGACGAAGGAAAGCGAGACACCGAGCTCGGCAATGCTCAGAGGATCCTGTCCGACGAGCTCTTCACGCGAACTGTCGTCTTCAATATAGGAGATGCTGCCGGATTCCACGGTCTGCAAGCCGGCGATGGCTTCCAGAAGTTCCTTCTGTCCGCAGCCGGAAATGCCGGCAATGCCGAGAATTTCACCGCTGTTGGCAGTAAAGGAAACATCGTCCAGTTTGATAATGCCGTCCACGCTGCGAACCGTGAGATTCTTAACTTCGATGCGGGGCTTGGGATCGACCGGATCGGGACGCTCAATGTTCAGCGATACCGCGTGGCCAACCATCATGTTCGTCATTTCCTGCGCATTGGTCTGCGCCGTGAGCATGTCGCCGATGAATTGGCCGTGGCGGAGAATCGCCACGCGATCGGAAAGCGCCTCAACCTCATGCATTTTGTGAGTAATAATAACGATGGCTTTTCCATCGTTGCGCATGTTGCGCAGCACGGCGAAGAGT
>CAVIVK010000414.1:0-2016 GCA_963645975.1 Bifidobacteriaceae bacterium
CTCCCAGAGGGGAGAGAGACCGCATCCTCCTGCTGGTCAAGAAAAATATTATAGGCCTCGCCGAGATTGGAATCCACGCACTCGGTCAAGAGCCGGTTCAGGCCGATTTTGATCTCCGGCCAGTATACGGAGGAGTAGATATTCTGCATTCTGGCCCGGTTTTCGCGCAGATAGTTCAGCGCGGCGGCGCCGCCTTCTTTCCAGTTGGACGGCAGCGTCCGGTGCGCGACCGCGCCGCGCAGATCACGCTCGAGTATGTCCATCAGGAGCGACGCGATGCTGCTGTAGTGATAATAGAAGGTTTTCCGGTTCAAGCCGCAGTCCGCAACAAAGTCTTTCACCGAAATGTCGTTGAGTCGGCGGTTCTTCATGAGCTTTTGCAGGGAGTTTTCAAGCGTCTGCTTTGTGTAATTCGCCATCGGATCACCTTTTATTTCCCGAAAGCGGAGAGATAGTCGTCTGTTGGGGCGAGGCGGCCGACGGCGGAAAAGCCCATCATCTCGGGCACGAGCTTTTCGCGAGCGAGAGCGAGTACGCTCTCGGCGGTCACGGCGTCGTAGCGCTCGATGATCTCGTCGGCGGTGAGGCATTTGCCGAGCAGCAGCAGTCCCGACCCAAGCCGGTTCATGCGGCTGGAGCTCGATTCGAGCGAGAGAATGATGCCGGATTTGATGAGCTCGCGCGCTGTGCGCAATTCCTTCTGCGTGATGCCGTCCTGACGGAATTTCTCGATTTCCTCCCGGATGAGCGCGAGCGCCTTCTCTTCGGAATCGCGCCCCACAGCAGTAGAGATGGCGAGCATACCCGTCTCCTTATAGGCGGCGGTGAAGCTCCCAATGCTGTAGCAGAGACCGTGTTTTTCTCGGACGGTCTGGAAGAGACGCGAGGACATACCGCCGCCGAGCGCCATGGAGAGAACCTGCCACGAGAAGCGGTTCTCGTCTCCGTCCGGCAGACCGGGGAAGGAGAGACAGAAGTGGTTTTGCTCGGTGGCCTTGCGCTTTACGACCACGGCGGGCGTATAGGCGCTCTTGCGGCACGCCGCCGGACGCGACGGCGCGAGTACGGAAAACCGGTCGCAGAGAAGCTGGAGATTCTTCTCTGTAAAGCTGCCGCAGACGGAAACAACGATCCGATCGGGGCTATACTCCCGTTCCTTGAACGCGCGGAGCGAAGCGCCGGTCATCCCGTTGAGCGAGGCGGGACGGCCGAGCACCGGCTTTCCGAGCGCACCGGGGAACGCTTTGCCCATGAGCTGCTCCACAACGATATCCTCCGGCGTGTCGCGGTACATGTCGATCTCTTCAAGCACAACACCGCGCTCGTTAACGACATCCGATTCCGAGAAAAGGGAATCAAAGAACATTTCGCAGAGAATGTCGGACGCCTCGTCCAGATGACTGTCGAGAACGCGGGCATAGAAGCACGTGGAATCGCGGGAGGTGAAGGCATTGATCTGCCCGCCGATGGCGTCCATGCGCCCGGCAAGCTCGGCGGCAGAGCTGCGCGATGTGCCTTTAAAGAGCATATGCTCGATGAAGTGAGCGCTGCCCTCCTCGCCGTGCTTTTCGTACCGCGAGCCGACGCCGACCCAGATGCCGACGGCGGCGGAGCGCACGCCGGACATTTTCTCGTGGGCGATGCGGACACCGTTCGGTAATGTGATGATTTCGTACATGGAATCCTCCGGATAAAAACGGCGGGAGCATAGCCCCCGCCGTACATATTGTCAAATGCGTCTCGCAGAGTATGCGCTGCCGGTGGCTTACGCCTCTCCGCGCTCCTTGAGAGCGTCCTTGCGGCTGAGATCGATGCCCTTGGGGCCGACGTTCATGACCTTGACCCAGGTCATATCGCCGATGTTGAGCACATCCTCAACCTTCTCGGTGCGCTTGAACTCGAGATCCTTGATCTTCACAAGGCCGTCCTTGCCCGGAGCCAGCTCAACCCATGCGCCGAAATCGGAGCGGATGTTGGAGACGCGGCCGTAGTAGAGAGCGCCGATTTCCGGCTCAA
>CAVIVK010000415.1:0-2013 GCA_963645975.1 Bifidobacteriaceae bacterium
GAACTATATCGCGTCAGAGGGAATCGGGGATGCCTGAAAGGGAAGAGCAGCCGGATGATCTTTGCCTATGGGTTAATTTGAAAAAAATTACGCTTTCATTTCCTCACAGAACTCGACCTGCTCGACCTTTGCAACAAGCTCTGCCGCCTCCGCGTGACCGAGCTCCGGCCGCATGATCTCCAATTCCAGGATGTACCCGTGCGTTTCCGCGGTGCGCGAGCCAATGTCCTGTATGTCGTTTACCTGGATGCCCAGGCTTTTGATCGTGCGCAGCAGCGCGCTGAGCGGCACGCCGCTCTTGAGCTCTACATACACGTTCATCACGCGGGACGCCTTCACGTGGGTCGAATCGAGCTTGTTGAGAGAAACGAGCACGATATAGATGAGCACGCACATCATGAGCGCGCCCTCGTAGAACCCTGCGCCCGCGGCGAGACCCATGCACGCCGAAGCCCAGAGACCCGCGGCGGTCGTGAGACCGGTGACGTGGCGCTTGCCGGTAACAAGAATGCTGCCCGCACCGAGGAAGCCAACGCCGCTCACAACCTGCGCCGGCATGCGGAACGCATCGCCCGGTACGCCGAGATTTTGCGATTGGTACAGCGCCGTGAGCATAACGGACGCCGAGCCGATGCAAACGAGAAGATGTGTGCGCAGTCCGGCCGCGTGCTGCCGCTTGCCGCGGGACATGCCGATGATGCCGCCGCCAAGGAGCGCAATGGCAAAGCGCACCAGCATAGAGACGAGATTTACCTCGTGGAGATAGTCCATAACCGAGCTAAAAGATGTCATAAACCACACCTGATTCGGATAAAAGTAACAAAACCGGATGCTTATCACCGGTTATGTGTCGTGATTATAGTACAAGATCGTAAAAAGTGCAAGAACAATTTTACAAAACCTTTACATAGGATTTTACATCCAACCAACAGCTTATTCCAACGAATTGTGAGCGTAATAGCGCTCGTTTGCGTTCAAAAAAACCGGCGCTGCATTGCAGCGCCGGTTTCCGCTATGTGGTTTATGAGAGGATCAGAAATCGGGAAATTAAGCCATACCGGCCATGAAGAGGGAGCCGAGAGGATAGCCGATGAAGCTGACGACGATCACGCCGAGGATGGCGAACACACCGCCCCAAAGGAACATGTCCTTCGAGGTAGCCCAGCCGGAGCCAATGGCCACCGTGTTGATGGTGGACTGACCGGCAGGAGTCATGTTGCAGATCGCAGCGCACATGCCGATGATGCTCAGACCAGCCGCCATATTCACCGTGCCGGCGGGGAGGGTCAGGAACACGGCCAGAGCCACGGAGCAGACGACGTTGGTGGTAACAATGTTCGAAGAGAAGTTGGTCTCAAGAATGGCCCAGGCAACGAAGAACACGATAAGCAGCATGACCGGCAGACCGGCGGTAATGGGGGAGAGGGTCTCGCTCAGCCAGGTGGAGATGCCAGTAGCATCGCTGGTCAGGCAGGAGCCGAGCATCGTGGCCGCGGCGGTCATGAGGATGGAGGCCCACATAACGCCCTTGGAGGTAGCTTCGGCAAAGTTCATGATGCGCTCGCCCTTATCCAGGCAGATGAAGAGCACCAGGCAGCCAACCATAGGCGGCATGGCGGTCGTCCAGCCGTTGATGGTCTTGTACACGTCGGGCAGAACATTCTTGAAGAGGCTGGGAAGAACCCAGAGGCAGACGGTGAGGATCATGGCGAAGAGAACGATCTTCTCCTTGCGATCCGCGGGGGGAACGGTGCCGCGCAGAGCGAGGCAGTTTTCGGGGTTGACTTTCTTGATGTCATCGGGACGGAAAATGAAGCGGAACACCAGCAGCATGAGGATGAGCAGGATGATGCCGGTGGGGATGCCCCAAGCCATGTACTGGAACTGGGAGATATCCACGCCCGTGGCGCCCTTATAGAAGCCGACGGCCAGCGTGGGCCAAACGTGGCCGATCATGGTCATGCCGGAGGAAAGGCTGATGGCAAAGGCGCAGCCCATCATGAGCATCTTGCC